>JAIDKM010000025.1 GCA_029051915.1 Alistipes sp.
GTCAGAGGTGTATAAGCGCCTGGGTCTATACGATCCGGACGGCGGGCCGAACCCCCGTGCAGCCGTCCGCACGCCCTGCGAAAGCCTGGTGGCTCATGATCGGGATGATCGCCGTCGGACTGGCGGGTCTGATCTGGGGCGGCGAACTCTTCCTCCACCATGCCACCGTCATCGCCCGCAAACTGGGCGTCAGCGAGTCGGTCATCGCCATTACGCTTGTGGCGGGCGGCACGTCGCTGCCCGAGCTGGCCTCGTCGGTCGTCTCGGTGCTCAAGGGCAAGGCCGACATGGCACTGGGAAACGTCCTCGGCTCGAACGTGGCCAATATTCTGCTGATTCTGGGTGTCAGCGCGACGATCCGTCCGCTGACGATGGGCGGCATCACCACGCTCGACATTTCGATGGTGGTGCTCAGCTCGCTGCTCCTCTTCCTTGCGGCCTTCACGTTCCGGCGCCGGGTCGTCGACCGCTGGGAGGGGGCGATCTTTCTGGCGATCTATGCCGTCTATATCTGGTATTTGATAAGGTAACGTTCGAGGAGCTTCGGAACGGCGTAGTCGCCCAGCGAATCGGTCGCCACGGCCAGCGGCTCGGCCGCGGGCATGAGGGCGGGCGTCGAGATCCGGTGGATCGTGGCGTGGATCGTCCGGTGCGAAAGCTGGTGGCGGGGCATTTCGATGCTTCGCTGTAGATGCCATGCTTCGTCGCCCAGCAGCTCGCGGAAGCGGGGCAGGGTGGCGAGCGTCCGGAGATCGGCCGGGCCCTCGGTCTCGATCATCGGGAACTCGTAGAGCCCCTGCCAGATGTCGCGGCCGTCGCGGCGGCAGAGGAGCGTGCGGTCGCCGCAGGTGATGTGCAGGTAGCTGAACCATCGGTCGCTGACCTTCGGCCGGCCTTGTTTTGCGGGGCGTTCGGCGATCGTTCCGGCCGCCAGCGCCAGGCAGCGGCCCGCCAGCGGACAATCGCTGCAACGAGGTTGTGCCGGCGTGCATTGCAGGGCGCCGAAGTCCATGATCGCCTGATTGTAACGTCCGGGCTGCGAGGTGTCGAGCTGCGACTGCGCCAGCCGGGCGAAAGCCTTTCTGCCGGCTGCGGTGTCGATGGGAACATCCAGATCGAACACCCGCGACAACACCCGGTAGACGTTGCCGTCGACCACGGCGCAGGGAGTGTCGTAGGCGGCCGAGCAGATGGCAGCCGCGGTGTAGTCGCCGATGCCGGGCAGCGAACGCACCGCCGCAAGTTCTTTCGGGAATTCGCCGCCGAAGAATTCGGCCACCCGCTTCGCCGCCGCGTGGAGGTTGCGGGCCCGGCTGTAGTAACCCAGTCCCTGCCAGAGTTTGAGCACTTCGTCCTGCGTAGCAGCGGCCAGCGCATCGACGTGCGGCCAGCGCTCCGTGAACCGCAGGTAATATTCCATGCCCTGTGCCACGCGTGTCTGTTGCAGGATCACCTCCGAGAGCCAGATGCGGTAGGGATCGAGCGTGCGGCGCCACGGCAGATCGCGGCCGTGGAGGTCGTACCACTCCAACAGAAAGGGTGCGATCGTCGGCTGAGGTGCCGGGGAAGTTGCCGCCGGGTCGTTCCGGCGACGGGACGAAGTCATGATTTTTTGCGGATTTTGCGCCACGGGAGCCCCATGACGCCGAAGAAAGCCTCGCCGAAGATGCCTCCGCTCATTTTCGAGGTGCCCTCCTGGCGGTCGACGAAGACGATCGACACCTCTTCGAGCCTGAGACCCAGGCGCCAGGCCGTATACTTCATCTCGATCTGGAAGCCGTAGCCCTTCATGCGGATGTTGTCCAGATCGATGGTCTCCAGGGCCCGGCGCGAATAACAGACGAAGCCTGCCGTGGCATCGTGAACCGGCATGCGGGTTACCGTGCGGACGTACTTTGACGCGAAGTAGGAGAGCAGCAGCCGCGACATGGGCCAGTTGACGACGTTGACCCCCTTGACGTAGCGCGAACCGATCGCCACGTCGCTGCCCTGCTCGACGGCGTCGAACAGCCGGGGCAGGTCGTCGGGGTTGTGCGAGAAGTCGCAGTCCATTTCGCAGAGGCTGTCGAAACCCTGCTCCAGACCCCACCGGAAGCCTGTCAGATAGGCCGTGCCGAGGCCCTGCTTGCCGGCGCGCTCTATCAGGTGCAGCCTGGCGGGAAACTCCTGCTGCCGCTCCCGGACGATCGCGGCGGTGCCGTCGGGCGAGCCGTCGTCGATAATCAGCAGTTCGAACGCTCCGGGAAGCGAAAAGATCTTGTCGATCATCGCCGAGACGTTCTCCTTTTCGTTATAGGTGGGGATGATTACCAGTCTGCGCATGGGACTTCTCGATTTGTTCTGCAAAAATAATGTTTTTTTCGGAAGTGCGGCGGCCCCGCACTATTTGGCCCGGCGTTTCATAGTCCGGATGACCGCCTTGTCGGCATCGCTCACACGATACGATTCGAGGATCTTCTGCAGAGCCTTGTTGTAAGTCCAATCTTCGAGCGGGCAGCCGGCTTCGAGCCATGCGTGCGTGCGCCGAGGAAACTTCACGTAGCACACCGAGACGGCCCACGCCACGCCCATGCGGACGTAGTAACCCTCGTGGCGGACGGAGCCCAGCAACTCCAACAGAAGCTCGATATGCTCCTCGTCGATGAAGTTCGAGAGGGCCATCACCACGGCGAAGCGCACCTCGAATTCGCCCGACGAGCGGAAGCGGGGGAGGATGAAGCGCCACATCGGATCGCGCTCGGCGCTTTTCAGACGCCAGCAGCAACAGTCGCAGATCGCCCAGTTGTCGATCTTGGGAATGAAGTGCTCCGTCAGCCGCAGCTTCTCGTCGGGCGGGCATTTCGCATAGCCGATGACCAGCCCCTGCAACATCCGTTCCTCGAAATACTCCTCCTCGGCCTCCTCGAGCCACTCGCGCCAGTCGCCCCGGGCGATTTCGCGGGCGATGCTCCGCAGCTGTGGCAGGCGCACGCCGATCATCCTGCCCGCACCGGGCGTGAGCGAGGCATTGAAGTCGCGGTAACGCGGGTCGGCCATCGCGAAAAGCTGTTCGCGCAGAGTAGGGTTCATATTGCAAAAGTAGCTTTTTTTGCCGGATGAACAAAAAAGGCTATCTTTGGAGCCGGAAATGCAGGGCTTCGGCCCTGCCCGAAAACTCACTCGCAATGAAGAAATTCTTCAGAATCACGGCCGTCGTCGTGGCCGTACTGCTGGCGGCTCTCCTCGTGGCTCCGATGGCTTTCCGGGGCAAGATCGCCGGCATCGTCAAACGCGAAGCCAACGAACTGCTGCAGGCGAAGCTCGATTTCGAGTCGCTGAACCTCAGCCTGCTGCGCCATTTTCCCCATGCCTCGGTCGAGCTGAAAGGGCTCACGCTCGTGGGCGTCGACCGCTTCGAGGGCGATACGATCGTCGCCGCGCGGCGGATCTCGGTGGTCGTCGACCTGTGGTCGCTTTTCGGCGACGAGGGTTTCGAAGTTACCAAAGTGATCCTTGCCTCGCCGTCGCTCCATGCGCACAAGCTGGCCGACGGAGCCGTCAACTGGGATGTCATGAAACCGACCGGAGAGGAGAGTCTCGAGGCGGAGGAAGAGCCTGCGGAACCCTCGTCGTTCCGCCTGCAGGTGCGCGATTTCCGCATCTCCGACGCTGCGATCCGCTACGAAGACGACTCGACCCGCATGACCTTCTCTACGGGGCCTCTGTCGCTGAGGCTGCGGGGCGACATGTCGGCCGACGAGACCGATCTCTCTCTGCGGCTGCTGTCCGAGCGGATCCGTCTCGTTTCGGGCGGAGTGCCCCTGCTGAGCGGTGCCGAAGCCGAGCTGAATGCGACGATCGCCGCCGATCTTAAGAACAACCGTTTCGTTTTCACCGACAATACGTTCCGGGTGAATGCCATCGCCCTGTCGCTCGACGGATGGGTGCAGCTGCTGGAGGACGATGCCGTGGCGATGGATCTGACGGCCGGCTGCGACAAGGTGCAGTTCAAAGATGTACTGTCGCTCATTCCGGCTTTCTATACGAAGGATTTCCGCAACCTCTCGGCATCGGGAGCCCTCGGCCTGTCGCTGTGGGCCAAAGGCGAGATGCGCGGATCGCTGCTTCCCGCCTTCGAAGTCAAGGCCGGAGTCCGCGACGGCAGCTTCCAGTATTCGTCGCTGCCGAAAGCCGTTACCGACATCAACATCGAGGCCGCCGTTTCCAACCCTGGCGGATCGATGAACAAGACGATGGTTGACCTCTCGAAGTTCTCGCTCAAGATGGCCGGCAATTCGCTCGACGCCGCATTCTTCGCCACGAACCTGGTGAGCGATCCGTCGTTCCGCGCCTCGGCGACGGGACGGGTCGACCTGGGAGCTGTCCGTGAGGTCTACCCTCTGGACAAGGAGGTCGATCTGGGCGGTGTCGTTACGGCCGATCTCAAGGTCTCGGGCCGCATGTCCGACATCGAGAAACAACGTTACGGCCAGATTGCGGCCTCGGGAACGTTCGTCCTCGAACAACTCGGGCTGGAGGTGCCCCGGCTTCCGGCCGTCCATATCCGCCGGGCTGCGGCGACGATCACGCCCCAGGCGATGACGCTGGGCGAGTTCGGGGTAACGGTGGGCCGGAGCGATCTGGTGGCCAACGGCCAGCTGACGGGCTATCTGGGCTATCTGCTCAACGGCGAGAAGCTCTCCGGCCGGCTCTATGTCAAATCCGAACTGCTCGATCTCAACGAGATCATGAGCGCCTTGCCTGCCTCGGAGGAGGAATCGGCGGCCGAAACCCCGCAGGCGGGCGAGCAGCCGATGCAGGCGCTGGAGGTGCCCAAGAACCTCGATCTTTCGCTCAGCACCGACCTGCGCGAGATCCTTTTCAACAAGATGACGATTTCGTCGCTGACCGGCGGAATGCGTGTGGCCGGAGGGGCGCTGTCGCTCGACTGGCTGTCGTTGCAGCTTTTCGGCGGCAAGGCCTCCGCTTCGGGCAGCTATTCTACGGCGGCCGATCCGTCGCATCCGGCGTTGAAGCTGAACCTTTCGCTGTCGGGAGCCTCCTTCGTGCAGACTTTCAACGAACTGGAGATGGTGCAGCAGCTTGTGCCGATCTTTGCCAAGACGGGCGGCGACTACTCGCTGTCGCTCGACATGAAAGCCGCGCTCGATTCCTCCATGTCGCCCGATCTGAATTCGGTGGACGCTTCGGGCGAAATCAAGTCGGCCAATATCCAGGTGCAGAATATCGAGGCGTTCGATGCGCTGGCCAAAGCGCTCGGCAACGACAAGCTGAGCCGGATCGAGGCCAAAGATGCGGCGATCCGTTTCACGATCCGCAACGGTCGGGTGCAGACGCAGCCGTTCGATCTGAAGCTGGCCGGCGCCGACATCACGCTCTCGGGCTCGACGGGGCTCGACCAGACGATCGACTATGCGGCGAAAGTGGTGATGCCCGCATCGGCTACGAGCGGTCTTCTGGAGACGCTCAATGTCCATATCGGCGGAACTTTCTCGTCGCCGAAGATCACGCTGGGGCTCAAGGAGGCGGCCGAGCAGGTCGTCAAGAACGTAGTCGACGAACAGATTCAGAAACTTACCGGCAGCGAATCGCTTGCTGCCGAGGTGGAGAAACAGAAAGAGAACCTGCGGGCCGAAATCGAGAAGCAGGCCGAGAAGCTGCGCGCCGAAGCGAAGCAGGCGGGCGAAAAACTCGTGGCCACGGCTCAGACGCAACGAACCAAACTGGTGGAGGAGGCAGCCAAGAAAGGCGCTTTGGCCAAGCTGGCGGCCGAGAAGGCCGGCGACAAACTTGTTTCCGAAGCCGAAAAACAGGCGGCCAACCTGATGGCCGAAGCCGAGAAACGGATTGCGGAGCTCAACGAGAAACTTTCGGCGCAGAACGAATAGAACAGCGCCGAAACGTGCATATGGAAGCAGGAGCCTTGCGGGGCTCCTGCTTCCTTTGTGAGGGGACGGGTCATTTCTTGATGTATGTCTCCAGTGCCGCGACGTATTCGGCGAAGGCGTCGCGTCCAGCGTCGGTCATGCGGCAGACGGTGCGGGGCATCTTGCCGCGGAAGCTCTTTTCGACGGCAATGTAACCCGCTTTGGCCAGCTTGTCGAGCTGCACCGAGAGGTTGCCGGCCGTGGCGCCGGTCTGTTCGCGCAGAAAGACGAAGTCGGCGCTCTCGACCCCCAGCAGGATCGACATCACGGCGAGCCGCAGCTCGGAGTGCAGCAACGGATTGAGCGGCTTATACATGGCGTTTCGACCGATAGTTGAAGATATGGCCGGGAACGATCATCATGACGACGAAGACCGCGGCGAAGATCACGATCTCGAAACTCAGCATCCCTGCGTCGACGGTGCCGGCGGGCAGGTGTTTCAGATACCGGTCGTAGAGCGGGAAGAGCATGGAGAGCGCCAGTCCCGCATACCCGCTGAAAGCGTAGATCTTCGACCGGATGATACGGCCCGTAGCGGCGGTGGCGATGGCCATTACCAAGGTAATCAATCCGAGGATACTCGTGCGGTACGACAACCCGTGGAAAACGGTGAAGACGAAGACGGGGATCAGCGCCAGCGAAGCGGTCATCCACACGGCTTTCAGGATCCGGTCGATTTCGGTGTGCGGCTCCGTGCTCTTCTTTGCGGGAAAGAGGCGCATCGTCAGCGATCCGACGACGGGGATCAGAAACCAGGTCAGAGACCATCCGACCGGGCTTCCGGTGATGTTGACGAAGTAGTTGAAGAGCGAAATGCCCACCGTCGTATAACCCCAGACGAGGAACGGACGGCCCGAATTGCGGTTCAGGCGGCAGCGGGTATTTTCGATCATGCGGTTGATGAGGGCCAGGCTCTCGGCGGCCTCCAGATTTTTGTCGTTCATCATGTCGGTAGTTTTGATTTTTCGGTTTCCGGTTTATCGGTGCGTTTCGTTGTCGTCCCAGCCGATCCAGTGGTGGACGAGCGAGATCGCCAGGTGGAGGCCCCAGCCTGCGATGATCCAGACGATCCACCAGTGGCCCGGCGAAGTCATGAAGTTGACGAACAGCAGAAAGAGGCAGACGATACCGAAGGTGCTGGTCTGGCGGATGA
>JAIDKM010000250.1 GCA_029051915.1 Alistipes sp.
AACGACGATGCCTTGCTGGGAAGCGGCGGCCAAGTCGACGTTATCGTATCCTGCGCCGGCGCGGACGACGATCTTGAGGTTCCGGGCGGCGGCGATGACCTCGGCCGTAACCTTGTCGCTGCGGACGATCAAGGCGTCGGCATCGGCTACGGCAGTCAACAAGTCGGCCTTGTCGGCATATTTTTCGAGCAAGGCGAGCTCGTAACCCGCCCCCTCGACGATTTCGCGAATTCCCTCGACGGCCTTTCTGGCGAAGGGCTTTTCGGTGGCAACCAGAATTTTCATGGTATGTGTCAATGTAGTGGTTTCCTGTAATTCGGTCTGCTCCCAAGCGGTTACCTCGCCCGTGAGGGCGCTGTAAGCCGTGGGAATCTTGAACTGGTAGGCCATCGGGCTACTTTACGTGCAACTTCTCGAACTCCTGCATGCAATCGACCAAAGCCTGCACGCTCTCGATCGGAAGGGCGTTGTAACACGAAGCGCGGAAGCCGCCGACCAGACGGTGGCCCTTGATGCCGACCATGCCGCGGGCCTTGGCGAATTCGAGGAACTCGGGCGCCAAGTCGTCGTAACCGTCGGCCATGACGAAGCAGATGTTCATCAACGAACGATCCGCCTTGTCGACCGTGCCGCGGAACAAGGGATTGCGGTCGATCTCGCTGTAGAGCAACTCGGCCTTGGCAACATTGCGGCGGTGGATCTCCGGGACGCCGCCGATGCTCTTCAACCACCGCAAAGTCTCCATCAAGACGTAGATGGGGAAGACGGGCGGCGTATTGAACATCGAGTTGTTGTCGACGTGCGTGCGGAACGAAACCATCGTAGGCAGGTCGCGGACGATCTTGTCGAGCATATCCTCGCGGATGATGACGAACGAGACGCCGGCCGGTGCGAGGTTCTTCTGCGCACCGCCGTAGATCATGGCGTATTTGGAGACGTCGACGGGCCGCGAGAGGATGTCGGACGACATGTCGGCGACGAGAGGCACGGGCGACGAGAGATCCTCGAAGAACTCGGTGCCGTAGATGGTATTGTTGGTGGTGATATGCAGGTAATCGAGGTCGGCGGGAATGGCGAAGCCTTTGGGGATGTAGGTGAAATTGCGATCCTCGGACGAAGCGACGACCTCGACCTCGCCGTAGCGCTTGGCCTCCTTGATGGCCTTCTTCGACCAGACGCCCGTATTGACGTAACCGGCCTTCCTGCCGAGGAAGTTGGCCGCGACCTCGAAGAACAAGGTGCTGGCGCCGCCGCCCAGGTAGAAGATCTTATAATTGTCGGGAATGGCGAGCAACTCGCGGAAGAGCCGGTCGGCCTCGGCCATCACGTCGTCGAACTCCTTCGTACGATGCGAAATCGAAAGCAGCGAAACACCCGTTCCGTTGAAATCCAGAATGGCTTTGGCGGCGTTTTCGATGACCTCGTCGGCCAAGATGGAAGGGCCCGCGTAGAAATTGTGCTTTTTCATGGTCTGCGTATGTTTGATTTGATGATTCGACGGATTGTTAGTTTGCTAACACAAATATAAGCAAAATAATTCCGGAAAAACAACAACTTGCCGAATAAATTTCATCCGGCGGCCGCGGGGTTCGGAGTTTTGAATTGTTTTTATTACTTTTGCAACGCTTCGAAG
>JAIDKM010000251.1 GCA_029051915.1 Alistipes sp.
GCCTTATTTCGAATGGGCCGACTCCGCTTTGTGCCTCCGGTTTTGCGGTGCACATCCCGATATCGTCATTCCTTCGGACACTCTTCTCCGTAATTTGTTGCGGCAGGCAGGCGTCGACAGTTCGGATCTCCTCGACGAGACTTTGATCCGGACGTTGAACGATCGCTTGTTGGTCTATAGGGACGAGGAGTCGTCGGTCGTCTTTTCCGAGGTTCGGTTCGAGCGGGATAGTTCGGCACTTCGCATCGTCGACGTCAGCGTCGATGTCGTGTTGACCCGATGATTTCCGTCGTAGATCATCCTCGCCTGGGGCGCGTCGTTCTCTCGCAGTCTCCGCGGGCCCGGCGCATCGCGATCCGCGTGCGGCCGTCGGGCGAGGTTCGGGTCTCCTTTCCGTGTGGGGTCTCCGCTCGGCGGGCCGAGGCTTTCCTCAACGAAAAGGCGGAGTGGGTCGAATCCGCACGACAGCGGCTCGCCGCACGACGGGCCGCATTGCCTCCGGCCCTTCCGCCCGACGAGGAGAAAGCTCGTGTCGAGGCGTTGCGGCGCGCCGCGAAGGCCGATCTGCCCGCCCGCATCGAGCGGCTTTCCCGACAGACCGGACTAAGTTTCGGCAGGCTCACCATCCGCGCCGCCCGTTCCAAGTGGGGTAGTTGTTCGGGGCGGAATTCGATCTCGCTCAGCCTCTTTCTCATGACTCTGCCCGAGCATCTGCGCGACTTCGTCATCATCCACGAGCTCTGCCATACCGTCCATCACGACCACTCGCCGCGCTTCCACGCGTTGGTCGACCGCTTCACGGGCGGGCATGAAAAAGCCCTCTCGCGTGAGCTGAGGGCTTTTTCGATCCGGTAAGTTTCCGGTTTACAGTTCTTTGTCGAGCAGCTTGCCGCTTTCCGAGAAGGTCAGCATCTGGTTGCTGTTTTGTCCGTGGATGTCCACTTCATAGTAGGTCGAGCCGCGGCGCACCAGCTTGCGGGCTTCCTTTACCTGGAATCCGGGATACTGCTTGCCGATGTAGGCGGTCGCAGCCTGGGGCAGCTGGGTGGCTGCGATTTCGTTGGTCGAGTTGATGAGGCGTCCTTCGGGCGAGATGTCCACGCTGTAGTCCGATCCGTCGATCTTGAATTCGGCGTTGTAGTAGTTGCCTTTCTCTTCGTAGTTCCACTCCACGGGCGATACGCGCGGGTAGGTCTTTTCTACGTAGCTCTTCACGACAGCCGGCACGGCCGAGGACTTGATGTTGCCGGCGAATGCGCCTGCCGTAGCGAACAGGGCGATGGCAAGTAATGCTTTTTTCATAGCTTTCGATAATAAATTGGTGAATGACTCTTGCGAGGTTTCTCAATTCATTATCAGTTGGAGGATCAGTTCGTCTCGGAATCCCTCCGGGGTGAGGGTCCAGTCTCGTTTGCAGCCCGTGCGGGCGTATCCCGCCCGGCGGAAAAGTCTCAGGCTCGCTTCGTTGTCGGCGCCGACGTTGCACCAGAGTTGATGAAGCCCCAGTACTTCGCGAGCATAGCCTTCGAGGATTCCGAGTGCATCCGAAGCGTATCCGCATCTGCGGCGGCTTTTGTCGTAGATCAGAATCCCGACTCCGGCGCGGCGGTTGAGCGGATCGAATTCGAAGAGGTCGAGCGTGCCGACGGCCGTACCCTCGGGAGTCTCGATAATCAGGCGCAGCTGGCACGTGCGGTATATGTCGTGCTGCTGCTCCTCGACGAATTTCATCAGGGCGTGCCGCGAAAATGGTGCCAAAGTGCCGCTCACGCGCCATACTTCGGGATCGTTTTCCCACCGGTACATCGTCTCCACGTCGGCGGGTTCCACGGCTCTCAGACGTACCGCGCGGCCTTCGAGGGTCATAGCAGGCCGATCACTTTGTTTCGGATCAGCATCGCCACGCCCCAGGCGTTGGCGTTTTCGCTCATTTTCGATACTCGGAACTTGGTATCTTTGTATACCAGGTTGAGCGAGTATTTGTTGGTCGCCGACTTGAGGGGCAGCATCACGTAGTCGCCCGCCGCCGCAAGGTTTCCGCCTACGATCACCGTCTCGGGGTTGAACGTGTTTATCAGGAACGCCACCGCCTTGCCGACTTTTTCGCCCGCTTCTTCGATCAGTTCGATCGATAGGTTGTCGTCGTTTTTCGCCGCCGCAATGATGTCGTCTATGTGGATGCTCTTTTGTTGGTCGTACTTCTCTTTCAGAATGGTGTTGACACCTTTTTCGATCATGCGGCACATCTTGTCTTCGATGGCGATGCCGGATACTTCGGTCTCCAGACAGCCTTTTTTGCCGCACGAGCAGATTATTTCGTTGTCGAAGAAGGGTATGTGGCCGAATTCGCCCGCAAATCCGCTTTTGCCTCGGTAGAGTTGTCCGTCCACCACGATGCCGATCGCCACTCCGCGGCCCATATGCAGGTAGAGTACGTTGCTGTCGTCTTTCGACTTGCCGCACGTGTATTCCGCATAGCAGCGGGCTCGGGTGTCGTTTTCCAGCAGTACACGAATCCCTACGCGTTCTTCCAGCATCTCGCGCAGCGATTGTTCCGAGGTCGTGAAGTATTTGTAGCTGCGGCCCGTTTCGGGGTTCACGCGGCCCGTCATGCAGACTCCCAGTCCGAGGATCTTGCCGCGGTCTATTCCGCAGTCGGCGATGAAGGCTTCGATGTTGGCGCAGATGCGTTCCATGCACTGCGGGCGGTCTTGGAGTTCGAATTCGAAGTCGTTTTCTTCTTTGATGATGTTGTTTTGCAGGTCGGTGATCATGAAGCGCATGTTGTCGCGGCCTACGTTCACGCCTGCAAAGTAGATCGCCGAGTTGGCCAGTCCGAAGATGTTGGGACGGCGGCCGCCCGGGGTTTCGACTTTTCCCAGATCCGATACGATGTTTTCGTCGACCAGTTCTTGTACCAGCTTGGTGATGGTGGGCACGCTGATGTGGAGTTCTTTGGTCAGTTCGGAGAGGGTGCATTCTCCGTGTACGGCCATGTGGGCGATGATGTTGCGCTTGATGAGGCTGTTCTTGTGGGAGATTCCTTTCAGCGTGTCGTCTTCGTGTTTGTTGAAAAATTCGGTCAGCGATGTCATTCTTCGTGTGTTTTTTTGCGCTCGCCGCAAAGTTAAAAAAGTTTTTAGGAAACTCGATGGGTTTTTAATGAATTTTAATATTTTTCGCTTCAGAAAAGAGTATAAAAATAGGAAGGCTTTGATTGCCAAAGCCTTCCTTTCGGATCGCGGATCCGGTTTTTCAGAGCGTCGATTTCGACTCTACGGTCGCTTCGGCGTCTACCTTGCGGATCAGACCTTGCAGCACCGTGCCGGGGCCCAGCTCCGTGAATTCCGTTACTCCGTCCGCCAGCATCTGCTTCACAATGTACGTCCAGCGTACGGGCGCCGTCAGCTGGGCGATCAGATTGGCTTTGATTTGCGCAGGATCCGTGTAGGGCTTGGCGTCTACGTTTTGGTAGATCGGGCACGTCGGGGTCTGGAACGGGGCTTCGGCGATCGCTTTTTCAAGTTCTTGCTTGGCCGGTTCCATCAGCGGCGAGTGGAACGCGCCGCCTACGGGCAGGCGCAGCGCACGACGGGCTCCCGCCGCTTTGGCTTTTTCGCACGCCGCATCTACGGCTTCCACCGCTCCCGAGATCACCAGCTGCCCCGGGCAGTTGTAGTTCGCCGCTACCACCACGCCTTCTACCGAGGCGCAGATCTCTTCCACGGCTTTGTCTTCCAGGCCCAGTACGGCGGCCATCGTGCCGGGTTGCGCTTCGCATGCCGCCTGCATGGCTTGGGCACGCTTCGACACCAGCTTCAGACCGTCTTCGAACGAGAGGGCTCCGGCCACTACCAGTGCCGAGAATTCGCCCAGCGAGTGTCCCGCCACCGCATCGGGCTTCACGCCCAGGGCTTTGGCCATGATGACCGAATGGAGGAAGACCGCAGGCTGGGTTACTTTCGTCTGCTTGAGTTCTTCGTCCGTTCCCGCGAACATGATGTCCGTAATGCGGAATCCGAGGATTTCGTTGGCTTTTTCGAAAAGTTCTTTCGCTGCCGGTACGTTGTCATAGAGGTCTTTGCCCATGCCTACGGCCTGAGCTCCCTGACCCGGAAATACGTATGCGTGTTTCATATCCGTTTATATAATGAGTTAGCAATTTGTAATTTCTATTCTTCGGCCGGGCGGAGTTCCAGGTAGAGTTCGTCCAGCTGCGCCCGGTCTATCCGCGAGGGGGCGTCCAGCATCACGTCTCGTCCCGCGTTGTTTTTCGGGAACGCAATGTAGTCGCGGATCGATTCGCTGCCTCCGAATAGCGAGCACAGGCGGTCGAATCCGAATGCCAGGCCTCCGTGGGGGGGCGCTCCGAATTTGAAGGCGTTCATCAGGAATCCGAATTGTTCCTGGGCTTTTTCGGGCGTGAATCCCAGACATTTGAAGATCGTCGCCTGGAGCTTCGCATCATGAATTCGGATCGAGCCGCCTCCGATTTCCGTGCCGTTGCAGACAAAGTCGTAGGCGTTGGCTCTCACTCGGCCCGGGTCGCTTTCCAGGTATTCGATGTCTTCCGGTTTGGGCGACGTGAAAGGGTGGTGCATCGCATAGAAGCGTTGGGTTTCGTCGTCCCATTCGAACATCGGGAAGTCCACCACCCACAGGGGCGCGAATTTTTGCGGGTCGCGCAGTCCCAGTTGTTGGGCTACTTCCAGTCGTAGGGCGCAGAGTTGCGTCAGGGCTTTGAATTTCTTGCCGCAGAGGATGAATACCAGGTCGCCCGCTTTCGCTCCGCAGCGTTCGGCCATCGTGCGTACTTCGTCCGGGGCGTAGAATTTGTCGATCGACGACTTCGCGCCGTTCTCTTCCAGGCGGATCCAGATCAGACCTTTGGCTCCTACTTGCGGGCGCTTCACATATTCCGTCAGCGCGTCTATCTGCTTGCGCGTGTAGACCGCACAGCCCGGGGCTGCAAATCCCACTACGTATTCCGCGTCATCGAATACGCTGAATCCGTGGCCTTTGGCCAGGTCGGTCAGTTCCGCGAACTCCATGCCGAATCGCAGGTCGGGTTTGTCCGAGCCGTATTTCTCCATCGCTTCGATCCACGGCATGCGGCGCAGGGGTTCCGTGAATTCGATTCCCATCACCGTGCGGAACATGTGCTTGGCCCAGCGTTCGAATACTTCCAGAATATCTTCTTGTTCCACGAACGACATTTCGCAGTCTATCTGCGTGAATTCAGGTTGACGGTCGGCTCGGAGGTCTTCGTCTCGGAAGCAGCGCACGATCTGGAAATACTTGTCGTATCCCGCCACCATCAGCAGTTGCTTGAGCGTCTGGGGCGATTGGGGCAGCGCATAGAATTGATTGGGGTTCATGCGGCTCGGCACTACGAAGTCGCGCGCTCCTTCGGGCGTCGATCCCACCAGGTAGGGCGTCTCGATCTCCAGAAATCCTTCGCTGTCCAGGAAGCGGCGGATCTCTTGCGCCATCTTGTGGCGCAGGATCATGTTGCGTTGCAGCGGCGCACGGCGCAAGTCCAGATAGCGGTATTTCATGCGGAGGTCGTCTCCGCCGTCGGAGTTTTCTTCGATCGTGAACGGGGGCGTCTGGGCTTCGTTGAGCACTTCGATCCGCTCGGCCGTTACTTCGATCTCTCCCGTCGGCATCTTGGGGTTCTTCGACTCGCGTTCGATCACGCGGCCCGTTACCCGCAGCACCCATTCGCGGCCTACGCGGGCCGCCGTTTCGCGGGCTTCGGCCGGGCTGTGTTCTTCCACGGCGATCTGCGTCAGGCCGTAGCGGTCTCTCAGATCGATGAAGGTCATGGCGCCGAGGTTCCGCACTTTCTGCACCCACCCGGCCAGGGTAACGGTTTGGTCGATATTTCCGGCTCGAAGTTCGCCGCACGTATGGGTTCTGTACATCGTATGGGGTATGTATGTTTTTTTCGTTTGTCTCTTGCAACTTACAAAGGTATATATTTTTCACGATTCGGACGCCATCATTCGCTTTTTTTTCAGTTTCCGGCGGTTCCAGTCCCGAAAAATCGTATTTTTGCGGAAATTCGTTTTTTATGGATCTTATGGACGAACAGCAGGCTGTCGACGAGCAGTTCATGCGGCAGGCCCTCGCCGAGGCTCGCAAGGCGTTCGACGAGGAGGAGGTGCCCGTCGGGGCCGTCGTCGTGGCCGGGGGCCGCGTCGTCGGCCGGGGCCACAACCTCGTCGAGACGCTCTCCGATCCCACGGCCCATGCCGAGATGCAGGCCCTCACGGCCGCCGCTTCGACGCTCGGGGGCAAATACTTGCAGGAGTGTACCTTGTACGTTACCGTCGAGCCTTGCATCATGTGCGCCGGGGCCATCGGATGGGCGCAGGTCGGGCGCGTCGTGTGGGGCGCCGACGATCTTAAAAAGGGTTACCGCCGTTACTCCGAGGCGGTTTTCCATCCGCGTACTTCCGTCTCCCGGGGGGTCTTGCAGCAGGAGTGCGAGGCGTTGATGTTCCGGTTTTTCGCTTCTTTGCGCGAATAGGGAGGCCCGAAGTTTGTTATCAAGAAAATTATTTCTTATTTTTGTCTCCTGTGCGTCTGCTCGTTCGGGTCGCGCACAATAGTAGAAACTTTAAAATTCAGAATAGGATGAAAAAATTGTTTGTATCGGCCATCGCTTTGTTTGTGGCCGGTTCGCTTTGGGCGCAGGACGTGAATTCCATCTACAACGAGGCTGCGGCGGCTTACGGCGCGAAGGATTACGCTACGGCCGCTGCCAAGTTCGAGCAGGTCATCGAGCAGGGTATCGACCTCGACGAGGCCGCTTCGGTCGTCGCCACGGCTCAGGGCGTCTTGCCGAAATGTTATTTCCAGTTGGGCGGTGCCGCTTTCCAGCAGCGGAATTTCGATTCGGCGTTGGCCAACTTCGCCAAGTCGGCCGACCTGGCCGAGCTCTACGGCGACATGCAGCAGTTGACCAAATCCAGATCGTGGGTGGCCCGGGTCTATCAGATTCAGGGCGGCGAGGCTTTCAACGGCAAGGACTACGCTACGGCCGCCGAGATCTTCGCCAAAGGTTATGAGGCCGATCCCAACAATACTTCGATGGCTCTGAACCTCGCCATGAGTTATTGCGAGATGGGCAGCTACGCCGAGGGCATGGAGATCTACGAGGCCGTCGCCGCCAAGACCAATCCCAAGTATGCCGACGACGTGGCCAAGGCCAAGGAGATGATGGCGCTCTAT
>JAIDKM010000252.1 GCA_029051915.1 Alistipes sp.
TCCTTGATGTTCACCATCCAATGGCGGTAGGTATTCTTGTACTTCTCGGGAACGAAGCGGATGACGTCCTCCAAAACGGCCTTCGTAGCGGGCTTGGCCAATTCGGACATGGAGAGGAACCACTGCATCGAGAGCTTGGGCTCGATGGCCACGCCCGTACGCTCGGAGTAACCGACGTTGTTGGTATACTCCTCGGTCTTCTCCAAAAGACCCGCGGCGGCGAGGTCGCCCTCGATCCTGCGGCGCACGTCGAAACGGTCTTCGCCGACGTACATGCCGACCTTGTCGTTGATGGTGCCGTCGTCGTTGAAGATGTCGATGGTTTCGAGTCCGTATTTCTCGCCCAACATGTAGTCGTTGACGTCGTGAGCCGGAGTAACCTTCAGCGCGCCGGTACCGAACCCGATGTCGACGTAAGAATCCCGGATGACGGGAATCGACCGTCCGACCAACGGCACGACGACGCGGGCGTCGGCGGGCAACCAGGCGTAACGCTCGTCGTCGGGATTGACGCAAAGGGCCGTATCGCCGAGGATGGTTTCGGGACGCGTGGTGGCGACGATGATGTATTTGTCCGAACCCTCGACCTGGTAACGCAGGAAGTAGAGCTTGCCGTGCGACTCCTTGAAGATCACTTCCTCGTCCGAGAGGGCCGTTTTGGCGGCGGGATCCCAATTGACCATGCGCACGCCGCGATAGATCCTGCCCTTCTCGTAGAGGTCGCAGAAGACGCGCAAGACGCTCTCGGTACGAGCCTCGTCCATCGTGAAGCAAGTACGCTCCCAATCGCACGAAGCGCCCAACTTGCGGAGCTGCTTCAAGATGACGCCGCCGTACTTCTCCTTCCACTCCCAGGCATGCTTGAGGAACTCCTCGCGCGAAAGCGACGACTTCTCGATGCCCTTTTCATGGAGCATGGCCACGACCTTCGCCTCCGTGGCGATCGAAGCGTGGTCCATACCCGGAACCCAGCAAGCATTCCTGCCCGACATGCGTGCACGCCGGACGAGGACGTCCTGCAACGTATTGTTGAGCATGTGGCCCATGTGCAACATGCCCGTAACGTTGGGCGGCGGAATGACGATCGTATAAGGTTCGCGCTCGTCCGGCTCGGAATGAAAAAGCCGGCGGGCAGTCCAGTAATCGTACCATTTGGCCTCGATCTCCTGCGGGGCGTATTTATCGGCTATCTGCATGGGTATGTTGTTTTACATCGACAATTATGAAGCGCAAAGTTATTAACAATCTGCTAAAGATGAAATAAAATCCGTGAAAAATCGTTACCTTTGCACCGATATACCTATACGAACGAAATCATGAACGAAAAAGATAAGATCGAAACCGTCGAGACGGACGATGCCAACCTCTTCCCCGAACTTTTCGACGGCAAACACAAGGTCATCCCGATCGTTACGGGCGGCGACGAACCGCAAGAAGAGATCGAGGTGCCGGAGATCGTGCCGATTCTTACGCTCCGCTCGTCGGTGCTCTTCCCGGGAGCCATCACCCCCATCACCGTGGGCCGAGACAAGAGCATCTCCCTGGTGCGTGCCGTGAACGCCGAAAGCGGAATCCTGGGTGCCGTGCTCCAACGCGAAAGCGACGTGGAAGACCCCTCGCCCGACGACATGTACAAAGTGGGAACCGCCGCGCGCATCATCAAGATCCTGGAGATGCCCAACGGCAACCTGACCGTGATCCTCAACGGACTGGAGAAGATCGAAATCCGCGAATACGTAGCTACGGAACCCTACTTCAAAGCCCGCGTAACGGCCCTGCGCGACACGCAGCCCGACATGACGACCGTGGAGTTCGAAGCCCTGGTGGACTCGATCCGCGACGTGGCCCTCAACATCATCAACGTATCCCCCTCGATGCCCAAAGAAGCCGCTTTCGCGATCAAGAACATCGACTCGAAGCGCGGCATCATCAACTTCATCTGCTCGAATCTGGAACTTTCGGACGAAGACCGCCAGTCGCTGCTGGAAGCACCGGGGCTGCTGGCCCGAGCCCGCAAGCTGCTGGAGATCCTGATCCGCGAACAACAACTGGTGGATCTGAAAAACGAGATTCAAGAACGAGTCAAGCAAGAGATCGACAAGCAACAACGCGACTACTACCTGCAACAGCAGATGCGCACCATTCAAGACGAGCTGGGCGAAGGAGCCGACGCCGACATCGAGAAGATGCGCGAACAAGCCGCGAAGAAGAACTGGCCCCGCGAAGTGGGCGAGACTTTCGAAAAAGAACTCCAGAAAGTGGAGCGTCTGAACCCTGCGGTAGCGGAGTACTCGGTGCAGATGACCTACCTGCAACTGCTGCTGGAGCTGCCGTGGAACGACGTAACGACGGACAACCTGGATCTGCGCTGCGCCCGCGAACAACTCGACCGGGATCACTTCGGACTGGAAGAAGTGAAGGAACGCATCCTGGAACATCTGGCCGTCATCAAACTGAAAGGCGACCTGAAGTCCCCGATCCTCTGTCTGTACGGCCCCCCGGGAGTGGGCAAGACCTCGCTCGGAAAGTCGGTGGCGGCGGCCCTGGGCCGCAAGTTCGGCCGCATATCTTTGGGCGGCCTGCACGACGAATCGGAGATCCGCGGACACCGCCGCACCTACATCGGAGCGATGCCCGGCCGCATCATCCAGACGATCCGCCGCTGCGGCTCGTCGAACCCGGTCATCATCCTGGACGAAGTGGACAAGGTAACGGCCTCCAACCACGGAGATCCGTCGAGCGCCCTGCTGGAAGTACTCGACCCGGAACAGAACACGACCTTCCATGACAACTACATCGACATGGAATACGACCTGTCGAAAGTACTTTTCATAGCGACGGCCAACAACATCGCCAACATAGCCCCGGCCCTGCGCGACCGCATGGAGATGATAAACATTGCCGGCTACCTGCTGGAAGAGAAGGTGCGCATCGCGCTGGAACACCTCCTGCCCAAACAACGGGAAGCCCACGGCATCAAGGAACAGGAACTGCTGCTGACGCCGGCCCTCGTAGAGAAGATCATCGCCGAATACACGCGCGAAGCGGGAGTCCGCCTGCTGGACAAACTCCTGGCGAAGATAGCCCGGGCCCGGGCCCGCCAGATCGCATTCGAAGAAGCCTTCGCCCCCGAACTGACGGAACGCGAACTGGAGAAGATACTCGGCATGCCCAAGTACCTGCGCGAAGAATACGAAATAGGCGGCATGACGGGCGTGGTAACGGGACTGGCCTGGACGGAAGTAGGCGGAGACATCCTCTACATCGAATCGGTGCTGACTCCCGGAAAAGGCAAGGTGAGCCTGACGGGAAACCTGGGCGACGTGATGAAAGAATCGGCGACGATAGCCCATGAATGGGTGATGGCCCATCATGCGGAACTGGGAATAGACCCCGCCCTCTTCGAGAAGAACGACATCAACATCCATGTACCCGAAGGAGCGATCCCGAAAGACGGCCCCTCGGCCGGAATCACGATGGTAACGTCGATCGTCTCGACCTACACGGGCCGCAAAGTCCGCGAACGCATCGCCATGACGGGCGAAACGACGCTCCGAGGCCGCGTGATGCCGGTAGGCGGCATCAAGGAGAAGATCCTGGCGGCCAAGCGTGCGGGAATCGACACGCTGATCCTCTCGGAAGAAAACCGCAAAGACATAGCCGAAATCAACCCCGAATACATCGAAGGGCTGACGTTCCACTATGTCCGCACGAACGAGGAAGTACTGGCCCTGGCGCTGGAAGCGGCGGCAAGCGATGCTGTCGCCAATGAAAGATGAAGAATGAAAAATTAAAAATCGGGCCTGGCCGTCATATGTTATGAAATTCATAGCCATCATTCCTGCGCGTTACGCGTCGACGCGATTCCCCGGCAAGCCGCTGGCCCTGCTGGGCGGCAAGCCTGTGATCCGCCGAGTCTACGAACAAGTAACGGCCGCCGTAACCGAAGCGGTGGTAGCGACGGACGACGAACGCATCGCGGAAGCGGTGCTGGCGTTCGGAGGCCGGGCGGTGATGACGTCGCCCGACCACCGCAGCGGAACCGACCGCTGCCGGGAAGCCTACGAGAAGATCTGCGCGAGCGAGGGATGCCGATACGATGCGGTAATCAACGTACAAGGAGACGAACCCTTCATCCGCCCGGAACAGATAGAGACCGTGATGCGGTGTTTCGACGATCCGCAGACGGACATAGCGACCCTGGTCAAACCATTCAAGCCGGAAGACGGACTGGCGGCGCTGGAGAATCCCAACTCGCCGAAAGTTGTGCTGGACGCGCAGTCGCGGGCGCTCTACTTTTCGCGCTCGGTGATCCCCTACCTGCGAGGCGTGCCCCGCGAAGAATGGCTTGCCCGCCATACCTACTACAAACACATCGGCCTCTATGCGTTCCGCACGAACGTCCTGCGAGCCGTAACGGAACTGCCGCAGTCGCCCCTCGAACTGGCCGAGTCGCTCGAACAACTCCGCTGGCTGGAAAACGGCTACCGGATCGCAGCGGGACTCACCGACGCGGAGACGATCGGCATAGACACCCCCGAAGACCTGCAAAAAGCCGAAGCCCGGCTGTCGGAAGAAAAAAAATAATCCATCATGATGAAACTTATTGCCGGCCCCTGTGTGATCGAATCGGCCGAACTGCTCGACGCGGTAGCCGAACGGCTGGTGGCCATCAACCGTCGACTTGGCACGGAGATCATTTTCAAAGCGTCGTTCGACAAAGCGAACCGCACGTCGCTGAACTCGTTCCGCGGGCCGGGCATCGAAAAGGGACTGCAGATGCTTGCGGACGTACGGTCGAAGTGGGGACTGCGCCTGCTGACCGACATTCATGAAGCCTGGCAAGCCGAACTGGCGGGAGAAGTAGTGGACGTGCTGCAGATCCCGGCATTCCTCTGCCGCCAGACCGACCTGCTGGCAGCGGCCGCGAAGACGGGCAAGACCGTCAACATCAAGAAAGCCCAGTTCCTCTCGGGCGCCGACATGCGCTACCCCTACGAAAAAGCCCTCGAATCGGGAGCGACCGACATCTGGCTGACGGAACGCGGAAACGCATTCGGATACAACAACCTGGTAGTAGACTTCCGCAACATCCCGGACATGCTGCGGATCTCCCCCACGGTCGTCATGGACTGCACCCACTCGGTACAACGCCCGGGAGCCGGAAACGGCACGACGAGCGGCAACCGGGAATTCGTGCCGGCGATGGCGCTGGCAGCGAAAGCATTCGGAGCGAACGGCTACTTTTTCGAAGTACACCCCGACCCCGACCGGGCCAAGAGCGACGGCCCCAACATGCTGCGCCTGGACGACCTGGAAGGAGTGGTGGAAAGTCTGCTGTAAACAACGACGACGATGAGCGAAACCGACAAAATACAGATTCTTGAAGTGGCCCGCAAGGCCCTGCACACGGAGATGCTGGCACTCCGCGACTTGGAAGAGACCCTGGGCGACGAATTCGCGGCAGCCGTGGAGCTGATTCTTGAAAGCCGCGGCAAGTGCATCGTAACCGGCATGGGCAAGTCGGGACTGGTAGGCCGCAAGATCGCGGCGACGCTGGCCTCGACGGGCACGCCGAGCTTCTTCCTGCACCCGGGCGAAGCCTTTCATGGAGACCTGGGCATGATATCGCCCGACGACATTGTGGTGGCGCTCTCCTATTCGGGAGAAACGGACGAAATACTGAAGATCGTGCCTTTCATACACGCGAACGGCAACAAACTGATCTCTCTGACGGGCAACCCCGACTCGGCGCTGGCCCGCAACTCGGACGTACACCTGGATGTAGCGGTACGCGAAGAAGCCTGCATCCTCCATCTGGCCCCGACGTCGTCCACGACGGCGCAGATCGCCATGGGCGATGCGCTGGCCGTATCGCTCATGCACATGCGCGGATTCACGAGCGTAGACTTCGCGCGTCTGCATCCGGGCGGCAGTCTGGGACGCCGCCTGCTGATGACCGTAGGAAACGTGATGCGCTCGCACGACCTGCCCGTCGTGGCGCCCGACTGCCCTGCGACGGAGATGATTCATGCCATATCGAAAGGCGGCCTGGGGCTCATCGTAGTCTGCGACGGAGACCGCATCGAAGGCATCGTAACGGACGGAGACGTTCGCCGGGCGATGGAACGCCGCCGGGCGGACTTCTTCAACATCGTAGCCTCGGACATAGCGACGCCCGCACCCAAGACCATAGCCCCGACGGAGAAGCTGATAGAAGCCGAAAAGATGATGACCCGCAACAAAGTAACCTCGCTGCTGGTTACGGACGAAGCGGGCAAGCTGCGAGGAGTGATACAAATCTACGATATCAAACTATAAAACAACCCTCCATAAAACAGCTTCGGCCCGGAGTGGCGGGAGTCCTGACGACTCCGGTCAGTGCGGCCGCAGATTCAGCAATCCCCCCGCTAAGAGCGGGGCTTCAGGGGGAAATAGAGCCAGCTCTTTCTATTCAACCT
>JAIDKM010000253.1 GCA_029051915.1 Alistipes sp.
CGTGCAGCTTCGCGCCGTCTTCCCCAATCCCGACGAGTTGCTCCACAGCGGCGGCGCCGGCAACATCGTGCTGCCTTCGGCTTACAAGGATTGCATCGTCGTTCCGCAGACCGCTACGTTCGAGATCCAGGACAAGGTCTATGTCTATAAGGTCGTCGACGGCAAGGCTTCGTCGTCCATGATCGACATCGAGAAGATCTCCAACGGCAAGGAGTATATCGTCCGCTCGGGCCTCGTTCCGGGCGACGTGATCGTCGCCGAGGGCGTGGGTCTGCTCCGCGAGGGTACGCCCATCGTTCCCAAGAACGCTGCGGCCGCTCCCGCCGCCGAGACCGCCGAAACCCAAACCGCAAAGGAGGAATAGCCCATGACACTCAGACATTTCATCGAACGGCCCGTCTTGGCGTCCGTCATCTCCATCCTGATCGTCATCGCCGGTCTGATCGGTCTGGCGACTCTTCCGGTGGAGCAGTATCCCGACATCGCACCTCCGACGGTCATGGTGCGTGCTTCCTACCCCGGCGCCAGCGCCGAGACCATTCAGAAATCGGTCGTCGTGCCTCTCGAGGAGGCGATCAACGGCGTCGAGGACATGATCTACATCACTTCCGACGCTTCGAACGCCGGTTCGGCTTCCATCTCCGTCTACTTCAAGCAGGGTACCGACGCCGACATGGCTACCGTCAACGTGCAGAACCGCATCGCCACGGCCACCGGTTCGTTGCCCGCCGAGGTTACGAAGATCGGCGTTACCACCATGAAGCGTCAGACTTCGATGCTCATGGTCTTCGCCTTGAACAGCCCCGACGACAGTTACGACGAGGTCTTCCTGGCCAATTACATGAACATCAACATCAAGCCGCGTATCCAGCGTATCCAGGGCGTCGGCGAGTTCATGGCCCTGGGCGCCGATTACTCCATGCGTATCTGGCTCAAGCCCGACGTCATGGCTCAGTATAAGCTCATTCCCGCGGACATCACTTACGTGTTGGCCGAGCAGAACATCGAGTCGGCCGCCGGACAGTTGGGCGAGAACTCCGACAATGCGTTCCAGTATACCATGAAATACCGCGGTCGCAAGATGACTCCCGAGGAGTTCGGCGAGATCGTCATCCGTTCCACGGCCGAGGGACAGATCCTGAAGCTCAAGGACGTCGCCGACATCGAGTTGGGCGGCGAGTCGTACGCTTACAAGGGCTACGCCAACGGCCACCCGGGCATCGCGGCGCTCGTGTTCCAGACCGCCGGTTCCAACGCTACGCAGGTCATCGAGGAGATCGAGGATCTGCTCGCCGAGATCCAGGCCGAGCTTCCGAAAGGCGTGGAGATCGTCCGTCTGCAGAACGTCAACGACTTCCTCTACGCTTCGATCCACGAGGTCATCAAAACGCTCTTCGAGGCCATCATCCTCGTCGTGCTGGTGGTCTACGTCTTCTTGCAGGACATCCGCTCGACCTTGATTCCCACGGTCTCCATCCTCGTCGCTCTGATCGGTACGTTCGCGTTCCTCTCGGTCGCCGGCTTCTCGATCAACTTGTTGACGCTCTTCGCGCTCGTGTTGGCCATCGGTACGGTCGTCGACGATGCCATCATCGTCGTCGAGGCCGTGCAGGCTCGCTTCGACGCCGGTTACAAGTCTTCGTATATGGCTACGATCGACGCCATGTCGGGCATCACTTCGGCCATCGTTACCTCTACGCTGGTCTTCATGGCCGTCTTCATCCCCGTGGCCATGATGGGCGGTACGTCGGGTATTTTCTACACGCAGTTCGGTCTGACAATGGCCGTCGCCGTGGGTATCTCGGCGTTGAACGCCCTCACGCTCTCGCCGGCTCTGTGCGCCATCATCATGAAGCCCTACCTCGACGAGAACGGCGAGATGCG
>JAIDKM010000254.1 GCA_029051915.1 Alistipes sp.
AAACTACCCCGTCATGCAATCTCGCAGAGTCAATTTTCATACCCTGGGCTGCAAACTCAACTTCTCGGAGTCCTCGCCGCTGGCCCGCGAGTTCGCGCGCGGCGGTTTCGAGCGCGTGGCGCCCGACGCCGAAGCCGACATATGCGTCATCAACAGCTGCTCGGTAACCGAACATGCCGACAAGAAGTGCCGCAATCTGATCCGCAAGCTCCACCGGCGCAATCCGCAGGCGATCATCGCCGTAACGGGATGCTACGCCCAGCTCAAGCCGCAGGAGATCGCGGCGATCGAGGGCGTGGACATCGTGCTGGGCAACAACGACAAGGGCGAGCTGTTCCGACGGGTGTCCGAACTTTCGGGCAAGGGCCGTGCGCAGGTCTACAGCTGCGACACCGAGTCGCTCACGTCGTTTTTCGCGGCCTTTTCGAGCGGCGACCGCACGCGCGCCTTTCTGAAGGTGCAGGACGGCTGCGACTACTGCTGCTCCTACTGTACGATCCATTATGCGCGCGGAGGGAGCCGCAACATGCCGATCGCCGATCTGGTGGAGGAGGCGCGGCAGATCGCGGCGGCGGGTCAGCGCGAGATCGTCATCACGGGAGTCAACACGGGCGACTTCGGCCGCACGACGGGCGAGACATTCATCGACCTGCTGCGGGCGCTCGACGGCGTGGAGGGGATCGAACGCTACCGCATTTCGTCCATCGAGCCCAACCTCCTGACCGACGAGATCATCGCTTTCTGCGCCGCCTCGTCCAAGTTCCAGCACCACTTCCACATCCCCTTGCAGAGCGGCTCCGACCGCATTCTGGGGCTGATGCGCCGCCGCTACACCACGGCCCGCTTCGCCGACCGCATCGCGGCCGTACGGCGGGCGATGCCCGATGCCTTCATCGGCATCGACGTGATCGTCGGATTTCCCGGCGAAACGGAGGCCGACCACCGCACGACGTACGACTTCCTTGCGGAGCTGAAACCCGCGTTCCTGCATATCTTTCCTTTCTCCGAGCGGCCCGGCACGCCGGCCGTCGAGATGCCCGGCAAGGTGCAGCCGTCGGTCGTTACGCGGCGTGTCGGCGAGCTGGAGGAGCTGTGCGGACGCCTGCACGGCGAGTTCTGCGCCCAGGGCTGCGGCACCGAGGCCGACGTGCTCTTCGAGAGCACGATGCGCGGCGGGATGATGTTCGGCTACACGGGCCAGTACCGGCGTGTCCGGGCCCCCTACGACCGCTCGCGCATCAACACCGTCTGCCGCGTGCGTCTGGGTGCGATGGACGAGTCGCACGATTTGTGGGGCGAAATCCCCGAATGATCGGAATAATCGCTATATTTGCGCGAAAATAGATCCCGCGGAAAGCGGGTCGGAGTAAATAAAAGATCAAGTTATGACAGGGATGCGCCGAAGGGTAACGATCGGATTTCTGAGTATCGTCTGCCTGCTCTCCTTCTCGGGGATGGTTTCGTTGGTCGAGCTCAGCAGGCTGAGCCGCGATACGGACGACCTCATGCAGACCAACAAACGCAATATCGAGCTGGCCAAGGCGATGCTCGACGCCGCCCACAACCACAACGTGGCGATGATCCACCTCTCGGTCTTCGGCGACCGCGACTACGACAGCCTCTGCCTGTCGAGCCTGGAGCGGCTCGAAGAACGGCTGCAGGTGGCCCAGTTCGAGGCCGTCGACCGGTCGGTGCTCGACTCGACGGCTTTCGCCGCGACCGACCTGCGGGTGCTGACCGACGAATACATGGCTTTCGGAGTGCCCGACCCTGCGGCGGCGAAAGACTTCCGGAGCGATTCGGAGGGTGCCCGCTGGTACAAGGACGAATACATGTCGGTATACGTGCGGCTGACGAGCTCGATCAAGGCCTACATGACCTCGACGCAGAGCTCGCTGGTGCCCCGTACCGAGCAGATGAAGAAGAACGCCTACCGGGCCGTAACGCCCGTGCTGATCTCGCTGCTGGTGATGATCGCCATCGTGCTGATGCTCTTCTACTTCATGACGATCTACTGCGTCAACCCGATTCTGCGCATGAACAAGGGTCTGGGCGACTGGCTCACGTTCCATGCGCCTTTCGCCGTCCGGGGCGACCTGAAGGACGAAGTGCTCGAACTCAAGGAGAAGATCGAGACGCTGATCTCGCTCTCCCGACAGAATAAAATATAGGCGCCATGCGGGTAGACGTCGTTCTGAGATACATCGGCATGGTGATGTTGTTCATCGCCGGGTTCATGCTGCTGTCGGCCGGCATTTCGTGGCTCAGCGGCACGGACTCGTCGTTCTACCCGCTGCTGCTCGCGGCACTGCTGACCGCCCTGCTGGGGGCTTTCCCGCTGATCTTCGTGGAGAAAAAGGTGCAGCTCTCCAACAAGGAGGGGTTCTGCATCGTCGTCGGCTCGTGGCTCGTGGCGTGCGTGGTCGGCACTTTCCCCTACCTGATCTGGGGCGGCGAGTTCAGCTTGGTCAACGCCATCTTCGAGAGCGTCTCGGGCTTCACGACCACCGGCGCCACCGTCCTCACCGACATCGAGGCCCTGCCGCGCGGCATGCAGTTCTGGCGCATCTCCTCGACCTGGATCGGCGGCATGGGCGTCGTGATGTTCGCGCTGGTGATCCTTCCCTCGATGGGACGCAGCAAGATGACCCTTTCGAACGTGGAGCTCTCGGCGCTGGCCAAAGAGAATTATCGCTACCGCACGCAGATCATCGTGCGCATTCTGCTGGTCGTCTACGTGGGGCTGACCGTGCTCTCCGTCCTGGCGCTCAAGCTGGCGGGCATGAACTGGTTCGACGCCCTCTGCCACGGCATGTCGGCGAGCGCCACGAGCGGATTCTCGACCCGCAACGCCAGCATCGCCTACTATAACAGCCCGCTCATCGACACGATCCTGATCTTCGTGATGGCCACGGCGGGCATCCACTTCGGACTGATCTATGCGACCGTTACGGGCAAGCGCAACAACATCGCCCGCTCGGAGGTAACACGCTGGTATCTGGGCATGCT
>JAIDKM010000255.1 GCA_029051915.1 Alistipes sp.
CCGCATGTCGGTCATCAAGGACGGCGAAGAACAACTGGGCACGCGCACCAAAGTGAAGGTGGTGAAGAACAAGGTGGCGCCCCCGTTCAAACGTGCGGAGTTCGACATCATGTTCGGCGAGGGAATCTCGAAGATCGGCGAAATAATAGACCTGGGAGTCGACTATGGCGTAATCAAGAAAGCCGGCTCGTGGTTCTCCTACGGAGACAAAAAGATCGGCCAAGGCCGCGATGCGGTCAAAGAATTGCTGAAGACCGACCAAGCGCTGGCGACCGAAATCGAAGAAAAGGTACGCGAAGCGATGAAGAACGCAAAAGAATAACCGCGCATGGGATATACTGCTGAGGATGAAGCCCTGATCCGGGAAAAATGGGACGACCTGCTCCTCTCGTGCACGAAGATCTGCAAGAACGACGAGGACTGGAACTTCATAAAACGAGCCTTTTTCCTGGCCAAAGAAGCCCACGAGGGGGTACGGCGCCGCAGCGGCGAGCCGTATCTCCTCCATCCTATTGCAGTAGCCCGCATCGTGGTGGACGAAATCGGCCTGGGCGTGAAGTCGGTCGTGGCAGCGCTGCTGCACGACGTAGTGGAAGACACGGAGTACACGGTAGAAGACATGGAACGCATCTTCGGCGAGAAGATCGCGTCGATGGTCGACGGACTGACGAAGATGTCGGGCGTATTCAACGCCGACACCTCGGAGCAAGCCGAATATTTCCGCAAAGTGCTGCTGACCCTCTCGGACGACGTACGGGTGATTCTGATCAAGATCGCCGACCGCCTGCACAACATGCGCACGCTGGGATCGATGCCCCTGAACAAGCAGATCAAGATCACGGGCGAGACGATCTACCTTTTTGCGCCGCTGGCCTACCGGCTGGGGCTCTACTCGATCAAGAGCGAGCTGGAAGACCTCTGCATGAAGTACCGGTTTCCGCAACAATACGCCGAAATCACGCAGAAACTCCAAGAGAGCGAAGCCGTCCGCAAAGAATTCATCGACAAGTTCTGCGCCCCGATCATCGAGGCGCTCGACCGCGACCATTTCAACTATGAAATATCGGGCCGCGTGAAGAGCGTCTACTCGATCTGGAGCAAGATGCAACGCAAGCAGATCCCCTTCGAAGAGATCTACGACCTCTTTGCGATCCGCATCGTATTCAAACCCCTGCCGTTCCCCTCGGAGAAGACCCAGTGCTGGCAGATATACTCCACGATCACGGACATCTACACCCCCAAGCCCGACCGTCTGCGCGACTGGATCTCGATGCCCAAAGCCAACGGCTACGAAGCGCTCCACTCGACGGTGATGGGCCCCGACGGAGTGTGGGTCGAAGTGCAGATCCGCACCCAGCGCATGGAAGACATCGCCGAACGCGGATTCGCGGCCCACTGGAAATACAAACACGCCACGATCACGCAAGACGAAGACGAATTCGACAAGTGGCTGAAGCAGATCCGGGCGGCGCTGAACAGTCCGACGGAGAGCGCGGTAGACTTCCTGGACAACTTCAAGCTGTCGCTCTACACCTCGGAGATCGTGGTCTTCACGCCGAAAGGGGAGTCGCGCAAGATGCCCTACGGGGCCACGG
>JAIDKM010000256.1 GCA_029051915.1 Alistipes sp.
CCTATGTACGGAAACTCGGAGTTGAACAAAGGATTGAAACATCTCGCCGCCACCTGCGGCATCGACCGCAAGCTGACCTTCCACATGGCGCGCCATACCTATGCTACGGAAATCACGCTCTCGCACGGCGTGCCGATGGAGACGGTGAGCCGTATGCTGGGGCACAGCCGCGTCGATACGACGCAAATCTATGCCCAAGTGACGGATAACAAAATCGACATTGACACGCAGGCACTCGATGAACGAATTGCAGAACGATTTACGGTGGCGATTTAATAACATTTAATTTGCATAGTGATATGAAATCTCAAAATAACAAACAGAATATTGCGCGCCGCAGTACATTCGCTGTGCTATTTTATATTAACCGCACGAAAGTTCGCAAGGACGGCTTGTGCCAACTCTTGTGCAAGGTAAGTATCGACGCCGAAGCGGCACAGATCGGAACGAAAGTCGCGGTCGATCCTGCAATCTGGAATCCCACGACAGGGCGTGCCGACGGCCGCAGCCACAATGCCGGTGAGGTAAACCGCGCCATCGACGCGCTGACGGAGGAAATCAAGGCGCACTACAAGCGAATCAATCTGTCGCTCGGATTCGTAACAGCTGAACTGGTGAAGAATGCCGTGAAAGGCATAGGACAGAAGCCGCTGACACTGCTGGCATTGTTTCGGGAGCACAACGAGGAGTTTGAGAAACGCATCGGCATCGACCGCACGAAAGAGACCTACAAATGCTATGTACGCTCTTATAACCACCTGCGGGAGTTCGTGCAAGAGAAATGCAGGCAGGAGGATGTAACCTTGCGCAGCCTCGACCGGGAGTTCTACGATGCGTTCGACCTATTTCTGCGGACGGAACGCCGCCTGCAACAGAAGTCGGTGCACGAACACCTCTACCGCTTGAAAAAGATGACCGCGCGGGCGGTCGATCAAGGGACGTTGCGTCGCGATCCCTACGCTACGCTGCACCCCGAACTGCCCAAGCGCAAAAGCCGCCACCTGAAACTCGACGAGTTGAAACGGCTGCTCGCCGAACAGGTCGCCGACCCCGAACTGCAACGGGCGAGGGACTGGTTCATCTTCTCAACCTTTACGGGGCTGGCGTATGCCGACCTGAAACAGTTGTCGGAGAAACACATTACGCAGGACGCAGAGGGTGTACGGTGGATACATATCCGACGACAGAAGACCGGTACGGAATCGGTCGTGCGGCTGCTGGATGTACCGCTGTGTATCATCGAGAAATACCGAACAGAACACACCGACGAACGACTGCTGCCGATCTGCTCCTACCAGAAGCTGCAAAAGCTCATGTCCCAACTGGGCGAAGTCTACGGAATCGAAAATCTGACATTCCACAAGGCGCGGCACAACTTCGGAACGCACATCACGCTCTCGCTGGGCGTACCGATCGAGACCGTCAGCCGCATGATGGGACACCAGCGGCTGATGACGACCCAAATCTACGCCCATGTAACGGACAGAAAGGTGGACGAGGATACGAAGCAGTTAAGAAAACTATCCGCAAGCCGCAAGCTCGAACTTTACGAAGAACCGAAAACCGAGCAGGCGAACGATTGATTCGATGACTTTAATTAAACGAATAAAATTATGACCACTCAACCCATAACTATCAAGAACAGACAGGTAGTAATCCACACCAATGGAAATGGCGTTTGGCTTACGCAAAGCCAAATCGCCGACTTATTTGGAGTATTCACCGCAGCCGTGAATGCAAATATCCGAGCAATATGCAAAAGCGGAGTTTTGGATGAAGACCGCGTTGTCCGCCGCACGCGCTGCCGAAACGGAAACATCGTCGAACGATACAGCCTCGAAATGATTGCGGCGTTGGCGTTCCGACTTAAATCCGAAAATGCCGAAGTGTTCAGACGATGGATCGTAGAAGGGGTAACGACACCCGCTATCATCTGGAAGATGTTGATAGTAAACGACGGAGTGCTGAATTGATACTAAATTATTTAAGTCGTCTTAAAGAGTTATTATCATGCTTTATACACTTGAATTTTAATTTGTGCAGATGGAATTTATCAAGAGCACTTTGCGCTATGAAAAGTCTTTGATAAGAGATTTGTATGAAAAAACTATCAATCAAAACTTTTTATTTTGTTTTTACTTTAATTTCTACTATCTTTGAGATATTATTTTAACAACCGATAACTAAATAT
>JAIDKM010000257.1 GCA_029051915.1 Alistipes sp.
TTGTTCATCATCTGGCGCACGATCACCTCGAAGTGCTTGTCGTTGATCTTCACGCCCTGCATGCGGTAGACCTCCTGCACCTCGTTGACGATGTACTCCTGTACCTTCGTGGGACCGAGGATATTGAGGATGTCGGTCGGCGTGATGGCACCGTCCGAAAGGGCGCTGCCGGCCTTGACGTAGTCGTTCTCCTGCACGATGATCTGACGCGACAGGGGCACCAGGTAACGCTTCTGATCGCCCTCTTTCGAGGTGATGACGATCTCGCGGTTACCGCGCTTGATCTTGCCGAACGTTACCTCGCCGTCGATCTCCGAAACGATGGCCGGATTCGACGGGTTGCGGGCTTCGAAGAGCTCCGTAACGCGCGGCAGACCGCCGGTGATGTCGCCGCCCGACTTGCCGACGGCACGCGGGATCTTGATAAGGATATCGCCGGCCTTGATCTTGGCGTTGTCCTTGACCACGACGTGGGCGCCCACGGGCAGGTTGTACTGCTTGACCTCCTCGCCCTCCTTGTTGACGATGCGGATCACGGGGTTCTTGGTCTTGTCCTTCGACTCGATGACCACCTTCTCCGAGAGACCCGTCTGCTCGTCGCGCTCGTCGCGGTAGGTAATACCCTCCAGCACGCTCTCGTAAACGGCCTTACCCTCGAATTCCGAGATAATCACAGCGTTGTAGGGATCCCATTCGCAGATCAGATCGCCCTTTTTGACCTCCGCGCCGTCCGCCATGAAGAGCGTGGCGCCGTAGGGCAGGTTGTGCGTATAGAGTACGATTTCGGTCTTCGGATCGACGATGCGGAACTCCGACTGGCGCGAAATGACGATGTCGATCGCCTCGCCCGCAGCGTTCTTGCCCTTGACGGTGCGCAACTCGTCGATCTCCAGACGACCTTCGTATTTCGAAACGACATTGGTTTCGACGGCCGTACCACCGGCCACACCGCCGACGTGGAACGTACGCAGAGTCAGCTGCGTACCCGGCTCGCCGATCGACTGGGCGGCGATCACGCCGACCACCTCGCCCTTCTGCACCATGCGTGCCGTCGCGAGATTGCGACCATAGCACTTGGCGCAGACGCCGCGGCGAGCTTCGCACGTGAGTACCGAGCGGATCTCGACCGACTCCAGGGGCGACTTCTCGATCGCCTCGGCGATGGATTCGGTAATCTCCTCGCCGGCCTTGCAGAGCACCTCGCCGGTGAGCGGATGGATGACGTCGTTGAGAGCCACACGACCCAGGATGCGGTCGTAGAGCGTCTGCACCACGTCGTCGTTGCGTTTGATGGCCGTAGCCGTCAGGCCGCGCAGCGTGCCGCAGTCCTCCTCGTTGATGATGACGTCCTGCGCCACGTCGACCAGACGACGCGTCAGATAACCGGCGTCGGCCGTCTTCAGGGCGGTATCGGCAAGACCCTTGCGGGCACCGTGCGTGGAGATGAAGTATTCGAGCACCGAAAGACCTTCCTTGAAGTTCGAGAGAATCGGGTTCTCGATGACCTGCTGGCCACCCTCGACGCCCGACTTCTGCGGCTTGGCCATCAGACCGCGCATACCGCTCAGCTGACGGATCTGCTCCTTCGAACCGCGGGCTCCCGAGTCGAGCATCATGTAGACGGGGTTGAAACCGTCCTCGTCCTTAACGAGCGTATCGATCACGGCCTTCGTCAACTTCGAGTTGATGTTCGTCCAGACGTCGATGATCTGGTTGTAACGCTCGTTGTTGGTGATGAGACCCATGTTGTAGTCCTCCATGATGGCGTCCGAACGGTCGTAACCCTCCTGCACGAGTTTCTCCTTCTCCTCGGGGATGATGACGGCATCGAGGTTGAACGACAGACCGCCCTGGAATGCCATGCGGTAACCGAGGTTCTTGATGTCGTCGAGGAACGCGGCCACCTTGTCGGCGCCGGCCTTCTTCATCACTACGGCGATGATGTCGCGCAGCGAACGCTTGGTCAGCACCTCGTTGATATAGCCGACTTCCTGCGGAACCACCTGGTTGAAGAGGATGCGGCCGATGGTCGTCTCCTTGAGTATCTGAACCGGATTGCCGTTCTCGTCGAGGTCGTCGACCAGGCACTTCACGATGGCGTGCAGGTCGGCTTTCTTCTCATTGTAAGCGATGATCGCCTCCTCGGGGCCGTAGAACGTGCGGCCCTCGCCCTTGACACCCTTGCGGGGCTTGGTGATGTAGTAGAGACCCAACACCATGTCCTGCGACGGCACGGTGATCGGGGCGCCGTTGGCCGGATTGAGGACGTTGTGCGAACCGAGCATCAGCAGCTGCGCCTCCAGAATGGCGGCATTGCCCAGCGGCAGGTGCACGGCCATCTGGTCGCCGTCGAAGTCGGCGTTGAACGCCGTACAAGCCAGCGGGTGGAGCTGCATGGCCTTGCCCTCGATGAGCTTGGGCTGGAAAGCCTGGATACCCAGTCGGTGCAGCGTCGGGGCACGGTTCATCAATACGGGGTGGCCCTTGATGACGTTTTCGAGAATACCCCAGATCACGGGATCCTTGCGGTCGATGATCTTCTTGGCCGACTTCACCGTCTTGACGATGCCGCGCTCGATGAGCTTGCGGATGACGAACGGCTTGTAGAGTTCGGCAGCCATATCTTTGGGAATACCCATCTCGTGCATCTTCAGCTCGGGGCCGACGACGATGACCGAACGGGCCGAATAGTCGACGCGCTTACCCAGCAGGTTCTGACGGAAGCGGCCCTGCTTACCCTTGAGCGAGTCGGAAAGCGACTTCAAGGGACGGTTCGACTCGTTCTTCACGGCATTCGACTTGCGCGAGTTGTCGAAGAGCGAATCGACGGCCTCCTGCAGCATGCGCTTCTCGTTGCGGAGGATGACTTCGGGCGCCTTGATCTCGATCAGACGCTTGAGACGGTTGTTGCGGATGATGACGCGACGATAGAGGTCGTTGAGGTCCGACGTGGCGAAACGTCCGCCGTCCAACGGCACCAGCGGGCGCAGTTCGGGCGGAATGACGGGGATGACGCTCAGCACCATCCACTCGGGCTTGTTCTTGCCCTCCGAGGCGCGGAACGACTCGATGACGTTCAGGCACTTCAGAGCTTCGGACTTGCGCTGCTGCGAAGTCTCGGTCGAAGCCTTGTGGCGCAGTGCGTAGGACATCGAATCGAGGTCGACCTGCTTCAGAAGCGTATAGAT
>JAIDKM010000258.1 GCA_029051915.1 Alistipes sp.
CAAGTAGAGTGGGATGCTCTGATCGCCGTGAACCGCTTGGCGGGCGGACAAGCGATCTACACGCTCGAAGACCGAGTGGCCCAACTCTGCAACCTGCGTCTCGATGCGACATGCTCGACCCGGATCGATCCGCGGCTCAATTTCGATTACGGCTTTTTTCTCAGCCGCGAATCGACCCGCAACTACAAACAAATGCGCGATTTGCTGGGAGCCGGATACATAGTAGACATCGACCAATATTTGGTCGACGACGCCACGTACGGCAATCTGTTGGAAAACGACCTGCGTCATCCCGGACGACGGATCAGCGAAAACGACCGTTTCGGATATGATTATTCGTTCGTGGAACTCCGGGCCGGAGCGCGGTTGCAAGTCTCGTATCGAGCCGACCGATTCCGGGCCGATGCGGCAGCCGAACTGAGCGAAGCGGCAGTCTTCCGCCGAGGGCGCATGGAAAAGGAACTTTTTCCGGGAGAACGCTCTTTCGGCCGGTCGCGGCGAATCCGGACGGCACTCTATACGTTCAAAGCTGAAGCCGGATGGGCCTTTTCTCCGCGCAACTATCTTGGACTCTCGGCGACGGCCTGTACCTCGGCACCCGATCCCGAACACCTGTTTTACCAACCGCTCTACAACAATCTTACCGTGGAAGAGTGCGGCCCCGAACGCATCTATGCAGGCGAACTGAACTACCGCCAAACCGGACGAACCGTAGATTTTCAGGCTTCGGCATTCGTTACGGCATCGTTCGACGGAATCGAAACACGACGTTATTTCGACGACCTTTCGGGACTCTATTGCGATGCGGCCGTGTCGGGTATCGCCCGCCTGGCCTACGGACTCGAAGCGGCCGTTTCCATCCGGCTGTCCTACCGCTGGAGATTGTCGTTCAACACCTCGGCAGGTCGCTACAAACATATTCGCGACCCGCGTGTTACGGTCATTTCCGATTCCGACAATGCGGCGGTCGACATCCGGGCCGAAAGCTACATGGGCGGCTGTTCCGCAGGCGGCGCTCCGCAGCTGACGGCCGGAGCCGAAGCCACCTACTTTGGGCCGAAAGGCTGGGGATTTCGTCTTTCGACGGGATATGCCGGCATACGA
>JAIDKM010000259.1 GCA_029051915.1 Alistipes sp.
CATCACCACGGCGCAGGCGCGGGCATGGTAACGGGGAGCGGGCTCGGCCTGCTTGTAACTGGCGTCGTGCTCCTCGTCGACGATAACGAGCTGCAACTTCCTTAACGGCAGGAAGATCGACGACCTGACCCCGACGACGAACTCGCCCCCCTCGGAGCGGTTGAGCCGCAAATAAGTCTCCGAACGCTGGCGGTCGGTGAGCCGCGAATGGTAAGGGGTAACCCGGCTGCCGAAGATCCGCTCCATGCGCTCGATGAGCTGGGCCGTGAGAGCGATCTCGGGCACCAACAACAAGACGTCGCCGCCCCGAGACAAAACCTCGGCGATGAGGTGGATGTAGATTTCGGTCTTGCCTGACGAAGTAACGCCATGCAACAAAGCGGTCTGCTTCCCGCCGGCGAACTGCGCCCGGAGCTCGTCGAGCGCCCGAGACTGGTGGGGCGTCAGATCGGGCAGGCGGAAGAGGGCGCTGCCCCGCTCGAAGCTGCGCTCGTGCTCGGCGGCGAGGAGGTATCCTTTCCGCTCCAACGCATGCAACACTGTCCGGTCGGCCTGCAACAGGCGCCGCGGAACCTCGCCCTCGGGAATTCCGCCGTCGGGCCCGGCCGAAGCGACTTCGAGCAGGGCCTCGTACTGCCTGGGAGCGCGCCGCTCCAACTTTTCGAAGACCTCGTGCAGGCGTTCTTCGTCGCGGAGTTCCGGCGCCAACGACAGATAACATTCCGTGCGGGGGCGGAACTCTTCGTCGGCGAAACGCTCCTCGCTGTCGGCCGAAGGCTTCATCAACGAAGGAAGAGCGGCCCGCATCACCTCGCCGAGCGAACACATGTAATAAGAAGCGATCCACTCCCACAAAGCGATCTGACCGGCCGAGAGGAGAGGCCGGTCGTAGAGCAGACGCTGAACGGGTTTGATTCTTTTGAAGTCGGGCCGCCGGTCGTGCACCCGCCAGACGATGCCCGTATAGAACTTGCGGGCGCCGAACTGCACCGCGACGCCGCAACCGGGAACGAGCTCCATCCCCTCGGGCACGGAGAACGTATAGGCCGGCTGCGCCAGAGGCAGCACGATGTCGGCGAAGCGCTCCATCTACAACTTCGGGAGCGCCTGGAAACCCTGTCCGTAGACGCCAGCGACCGACCCGATAGACATGAAAGCCGCGGGATCGACCGACCGGACGACCTTCAGCACTTTGGAAGTCTCGCGCTTGCGGCACACGACGACGACGACCTTCATCGGAAGGTGCGTATAACCGCCCATGCCGTCGAGGAGCGTAACGCCCCGGTGGGCGTCCTGCAAGATGGCGCGGGCGATCTCCTCGTACTTATGGCTCATGATGAAGAGCTGGTTGGACTGCTGGTTGCCGGACATGATCATGTCGACGGTATAGCCGAAGACGGCCGTGAGGATGTAACCGTAGACGACCGTATTGAGCGTCTTGCCGACGAGCAACGCCGAGCCGATGATGACGAAGTCGGAACACATGACGATGTTGCCGTAACGCACCGTCCGGTACTTGTTGATAATCATGGCCACGATGTCCACGCCGCCGGTCGACCCGCCCTGCTTGAAACAGACCGCCACGCCGATACCGGCCAACACGCCGCCCAAAATGACCTGCAAGATATTCTCCATGCCGGCGAAGAGCCCCCCCTCGGGCAAGATGCTCTGCCAAAAATTCATGGCCAGGGAAATCACGACGATCGAGAAGACGGTCTTGATGCCGAACTTCCACCCGACGATGAACCCTGCGACGAGGAGCAACAAGGCGTTGATGAAGAAGACCATCGTACCGATGCTGACCTGCCAGCCGAAGAGATGCTCCACGCCGGTGCACAACACCAACGAAAGGCCCGCCGCGCCGCCGCCCATGCCGTCGGCGGGCAAGATGCAGCCGATCCACCCGAAAGCGTAGAGAAACATTCCGACGGTCATCAACAAGTACTCTCTCAGACCTGTGAGCAACCGCGACAAGAGCGAACTTTCCATAATTGGGTCAGGTAAATTGGTTAGGATGTTACAAATGTATAAAAAATTCGCCTTGATAGGTATCGGTCTCCTCCAATCTTTTTTCGAGCAAGGCCCACAGCTGCTCGTTGCGCACCAAACCCCACCCGGGGCCGTGGTGGTAACGCGGCGGAGCCTCCGAGGCGAAGCGCTCGACGATCAGGTCGGGCCGCAGGCGCCGCAAGATCTCGGCGAAGAGGGCGACGTACTCCTCCAACGACCAGAAACGGAACCGTCCGGGGTCGGCGTCGTACTGGGCGGCCATGGCCGTGCCGCGGAAGATCTGCAACTGGTGGAACTTGACGGTGGTGAGCGGCAAGGCGTTGATGCGGGCGGTCTGCGCGAGGAGCATCCCCTCGCTCTCGCCGGGGAGGCCGAGGATGAAGTGGGCGCCGACGTGCACGCCCCGCTCGGCGGTCGAACGCACGGCCCGCTCGGCGGCGGCGAAGTCGTGTCCGCGGTTGATGGCCCGCAAGGTTTCATCGCAGGTGGACTCGATGCCGTACTCGACGGCGACGTAGTGCGTGCGAGCCAGGCGGGCGAAGAAATCGAGCTTCCGCTCGTCGACGCAGTCGGGGCGCGTGCCGACGACGATGCCGGCGACCTCGGGGTGTGCGAGGGCCTCGCCGTAGAGCTCCTGCAAGCGGTCGAGCGGCGCATAGGTATTGGAAAAAGACTGGAAGTAGACCAGGTAGCGCGAAGCCCGGCGATAACGCTGCCGGTGGAACTCGATGCCCTCGTCGATCTGCTGCCGGACGCTTTTCGAAGGAGTGCAATAAGAAGGGGTGAACGCTCCGTTGTTACAGAACGTACACCCTCCCTCGGAAATCGAACCGTCGCGGTTGGGGCAAGTGAAGCCGGCGTCGACGGAGAGCTTCTGCACCCGCTCGCCGAACAAACGGCGGAAATACCCGGCGTAGGAGTTGTAACGCCGCGAATCGCCCCAGGCGTAAATCATCGTTCTCAGAACGACCAGTTGCCCGCGTCGGAGTCTTTCGGCGCATTGGGCACGTTGGGGAAGAAAGTCATGCCGGTCTTCTGCTCGATGTCGGCGACCGTGGTGCGGAACGTCGACATGCTGCTGTTCGGATAAGACTTGTTCTCGAACCAGAAAGCGATGCACTGCAACTCGTCGGCCGAAAGCTCGTACAGAGGTTTGCCCGTATTGCCGGCTTTGGAACGGATCATGACCTTGTAGAAGTTCGTCGGCACGTAAACCGTATGGGGATCGGGCTTGGCATTATCCGTAACGGTCGTATTGATATCGGCATAATGGACGCCCGAGACGACGAACAAGGTATCGGCGCAGACGTTGTTCCAAGTGCTGCCTTCGAGCGTCGACCAGACGCCGCTGTTGAAGCCGTTCTGCCACTGCGGCGCCATGTTGGTAACATAGAACGTCTGTTTATTCATATCGACGTTGGCTGTCCGGTCGTCCGAGGCAAGCAGATGGCCCCGCGAATAACCGGGCTGCGGCTTATAAGAACCCGCCGATTGGATGATTACGGGCTGCAAGCTCGACGAAATGTCCGGATCGTAGGCAAAACTGTCGTTGCGCCCGCTGTTGCCCTTGTAACTTGCATGGATCGGGTAAGCCGACCACATGCCCGACATCATGTCGTGGCTGTAGCAGACGGTATAACTGCGCAGGTTGCTCTCGAAGACCCCCGAAGCGGTCGTAAAGGCGGGGCAGACATGCGTGGCGTAGTAATAATCGCCGGGCCGCTCCTCCATCTTCGGCAACTCGGGCCAACCCGGATAACTGCCCGGTCGGGGGGGGGTCGGATCTTCGGGATTATCCGGATCCGGGTTGTCGGGGTTGTCAGGGTTATCGGGATTGTCCGGGTTGTCGGGATCAGGGTTGTCCGGATTGTCGGGCGTAGCGGGGGCCTTGCCGGGGCTGCACTCAGCCGGCTTGC
>JAIDKM010000026.1 GCA_029051915.1 Alistipes sp.
GGGAGGAACCGTCTGTGTCCGCAACCGGAGACGCGGCGGCCGCTGCCTGTGCCGGAGCGCCGTCGTTCGCCGATTTCGCGCTCGAAGTCTACCCGTTTCTGGAACTGCAGCCTTTCCATCAGGCTTATTATCGTGTGCTGGAGGCTTTCGCCCGCGGGCGGATCCGCCGCCTGATCGTCTCCATGCCGCCCCAGCACGGCAAGAGCGTCGGAGCCACGACGCTGCTGCCGGCCTACGTGCTGGGGCTCGATCCCGACTGTCGGGTGGCGATCGCCTCCTATTCGGGTGCGCTGGCGTCGAAGTTCAACCGCCGTGTGCAGCGGATCCTCGAGTCGCGCGAGTACGGTGCCCTCTTTCCCGGGACGACGATCAAATGCGGCGCCAAACCGCCCAACTACATCCGTACGGCCGACGAGGTGGAGATCATCGGGCGGCAGGGCGGCCTGCTGTCGGTCGGCCGCGAGGGATCGCTCACGGGCAACCGGGTCGACTGCTTTGTCCTCGACGACCTCTACAAGGATGCCCTGGAGGCCAACTCGCCCCTGATCCGCGCCAACTGCTGGGAGTGGTATACCTCCGTCGTGCGGACGCGCATGCACAACACCTCGCGCGAGCTGATCGTCTTTACGCGCTGGCACGAGGAGGATCTGATCGGCACGATCATGGCCCGCGAGCCGGTAGTCCGGCTGACCGAGTGGTCGCAGCTCGATGCCCTGCGGCCCGACGAGTGGCTGCATCTCAATTTCGAGGCCCTCAAGATGTCGCCGCCCACGGAGATCGACCCCCGCCGGCCGGGCGAGGCGCTCTGGGAGTCGCTGCACGGGGCGGCGCTGCTGGCGGCCAAACGGCAGCTCGACCCGCTGCAATTCGAGTCGATGTATCAAGGGCATCCGTCGGCGCGCGAGGGGCTGTTGTACGGCACGAACTTCGCCGAGTACGAGACGCTTCCCCGCGAAATCGTCCGCTACGGCAACTACACCGACACGGCCGACACGGGCGACGACTACCTTTGCTCGCTTTCGTATGCGGTCGATGCCGACGGGATCGTCTACATCACCGATGCCGTCTATTCGCGCGAACCGATGGAGACGACCGAGACGCTCGTGGCCGAGATGCTCGTGCGGTCGGGAACGCGCCAGGCGGCCGTCGAGAGCAACAACGGCGGCCGCGGTTTCGCCCGGGCCGTGCAGCGGCTGGCGCCCGGCGTTCGGGTGGAGTGGTTCCACCAGCATGGCAACAAGGAGGCCCGCATCCTCTCCAATGCTGCGACGGTGCTGCACCTGCTACGTTTCCCGCAGGGCTGGAGAGAGCGGTGGCCCGAGCTCCATGCCCATCTGACGACTTACCGGCGGCAGTTCCGAGCCAACCGCTGGCACGATGCCGCCGACGTGGCGACGGGCATCGTCGAACGTGAAGCGGCGGATGCGGGACGCCGGAAGCTGGGCGGTGTGAGGTTTCTGTAGGCCGGGGACGGTCTTTACCGGCCGAAAGGGCAGGAGGGCCGTGGCGGCGGCATTTTTTTTGAAAATTATCCTAAATTTCCGAATTGTTCGTCCTGAAATGCCTATCTTTGGCCCGACTATCTTAATAAGCAGAATCGAATGAAAACATTGAAAATCGGAAATCTGTGCGCCTCCGTCCCCATCGTGCAGGGCGGCATGGGCGTCGGCATATCCCTCTCGGGCCTCGCTTCGGCGGTGGCGGCGGAGGGCGGCATCGGAGTGATCTCCTCGGCCGGACTGGGGGCGATCTACAACGATTGTTCGAAAGACTACCGCGAAGCCTCGATCCGCGGTCTGAAGGAGGAGCTGCGCAAGGCGCGCGAAGCGACGCGCGGCATCATCGGCGTGAATGTCATGGTCGCCATGTCGAACTTCGCCGACATGGTGCGCACGGCCATCGCCGAGAAAGCCGACATCATCTTCTCGGGAGCCGGGCTGCCGCTGAACCTGCCGTCGTTCCTCCCGGAGGGTGCCCGGACGAAGCTGGCGCCGATCGTCTCGTCGGCCCGTGCGGCGGCGCTGCTGTGCCGCAAGTGGTTCGCGGAGTATCGCTACATCCCTGACGCCATCGTGGTCGAGGGGCCCAAGGCGGGCGGTCATCTGGGATACAAACGCGAACAGATCGAGGATGCCGACTATGCGTTGGAGAAGCTCGTGCCGGAGATCGTCGCCGAGGTGTCGAAGTTCGGGGCCGAGCACGACCGCCATATTCCGGTCATCGCCGGCGGCGGCATCTATACGGGCGAAGATATTTACCGCATCATGGAGTTGGGCGCCGAGGGCGTGCAGATGGGCACGCGCTTCGTAACGACCGAGGAGTGCGATGCCGATCCGGCGTTCAAGCAGAGCTACATCGACGCTTCGCGCGAGGATATCGAGATCATCGAAAGCCCGGTGGGCATGCCC
>JAIDKM010000260.1 GCA_029051915.1 Alistipes sp.
CGCCTGCGCAGGCCGGTTCGATCGGCATCATCGGCGGGGCCGACGGCCCGACGGCCATCTACCTCACGTCGATGCTCTCGCCCGAGTTGTTGGGCCCCATCGCCGTCGCCGCTTATTCGTATATGGCTCTCGTGCCCGTCATCCAGCCGCCCATCATGCGGTTGCTCACTTCCGAGAAGGAGCGTAAGATCAAGATGAGTACGTTGCGTCCCGTTTCGAAATTGGAGCGCATCCTCTTCCCGTTGGTCATCGCTATCATCATCTCTCTGTTGTTGCCTTCCGCCGCCCCGCTCATCGGGTGCCTGATGTTGGGTAACTTGATGAAGGAGTGCGGCGTCGTCGATCGTCTCAGCAAGACCGTGCAGAACGAGTTGATGAATATCGTCGTCATCTTCCTCGGTCTGACCGTCGGCGCTACGGCTACCGCCGAGGCTTTCTTGAACTTCAAGACCTTGGGTATCCTCATCTTGGGCGTCGTCGCTTTCTGCATGGGTACCGCCGGCGGTCTGTTGTTGGCTAAGTTGATGAACCTCTTCTGCAAGGAGGGCAACAAGATCAATCCGTTGATCGGTTCCGCCGGCGTTTCGGCCGTGCCTATGGCGGCCCGCGTCTCGCAGACCGAGGGCCAGAAGGCCGATCCGTCCAACTACCTTCTGATGCACGCCATGGGGCCCAACGTCGCCGGCGTCGTAGGCTCGGCCGTCGCTGCGGGTATCTTGCTCTCGTTCTTAGGTTAGCATCTGTCGTTTTCTCAAAAGGGGCGGATTCCGATCCGCCCCTTTTTCGTCGGAGCCGCCAGGGCTTCACCTGCTTTAATTTTCAATTTCGGTTTCTCATGCCTTTGTCCGGTCAGTTCGGGCGGTCGCGTCTGTGGAAATTCGTTTTTAGTTGGCTTCTCGTCGGCTTAGGCGTCTGGCTCGGGGTCTCCGTCGCACTCGGTCTGCGGTTGAACCGCCGCTTCCGCGTGTCCGGCGTCGAGTCCACCGGCGTCGTTACACGGGTCTATACCAAGACTGAATATCGTACCGAGCGGATTACCAGGCGTTCTTCGCGGCGCGTAAAAATATCGGTTCATTACCTCGATTATCGGTTTTCGGTCGATGACCGCATCTTCGAGGGTTCCCAGCGTTTGGGACAGCATTTCGTCGACGTCCGCAAGGGCGATTCGATCGTCGTTCTCTACTTGCCCGACGATCCGGCATATAGCAGGCTCGCCCGCGACAAGGAGAAGAATTTCAGGATCAAGCGCATGCGCGCCCGTTTCCGGCTTCGGTAGTCGTCCGTCCGTGCTCTTTTTCCGACTTTTTTCGCTCCGGGGCCGTAATTTTTCATTCCGTGGTTTGCCGGGTGATTTTTTTTTCGTACCTTTGCGCACCCGCGAAATGCGGGCAACGGATTACAAACAAGTTAAATTTAAACGTAAAACAGTGGATTCATTAAGCTACAAGACTATCTCGGCCAATGCTTCGACCGTCTCCAAGGAGTGGGTGGTGATCGATGCTACGAACGAGGTATTGGGACGTCTTGCTTCGCAGGTGGCCAAGATCCTCCGCGGCAAGAACAAGCCCAGCTACACGCCCCACGTCGATTGCGGTGATTACGTCATCGTCATCAATGCGGAGAAGGTGAAGCTCACGGGCAAGAAGATGACCGACAAGGTCTACACACGTCATACGGGTTACCCCGGCGGCCAGCGTTTCGCTACTCCCGCCGATTACCTGGCCAAGAAGCCGACCTTCCTGGTCGAGAAGGCCGTGAAGGGTATGTTGCCCCGCACTCGCCTGGGTGCCGCCGTATTGAAAAATCTGAAGGTTTACGCCGGTTCGGAGCATCCGCACGCCGCGCAGAACCCCAAGAGCATTAAGTTGAACGAGATTAAGTAAGAGTTATGGAAGTTGTAAACACCGTAGGTCGCCGTAAGGCTGCTGTGGCTCGCGTATTCGTGAAGCCGGGCAAGGGTCAGATTACAATCAACCGCAAGGATCTCGCTGCCTATTTCCCGCTCGAAATTCTCCAGTTCCAGGTCAAGCAGCCTCTGTTGGCTACGAACACCGCCGAGAATTACGACATCGCCATCAACCTCGACGGGGGTGGTATCAAGGGTCAGGCCGAGGCCGCTCGTCTGGGCATCGCACGGGCTCTGTGCGAGATCGACGCCGAGATGCGTCCGACGCTCAAGAAGGCCGGTTTCCTCACGCGCGATCCCCGCGAGGTTGAGCGTAAGAAGCCCGGTCAGCCCGGAGCACGTCGCAAGTTCCAGTTCAGCAAGCGTTAGTCGACCGGAATTTCGGCATGTACGGCGTCGGTTTCAAACCGCAGGGATTACCTATATTATATATTCGGTACTACCGCTCGGTTGCCGCGCCGCGGAAAACTTCGGGGATCGTTCCTTTCGGGGGCGCTACTTTCGAAGTTGTTGAAAAGAGTTAAAATTATCAAACACGAATCAAAATGTCTCGTACAGATTTTAATACATTGTTGGAGGCCGGCGCTCACTTCGGTCATTTGAAGCGTAAGTGGAACCCGAAAATGGCTCCCTACATCTTCATGGAGAAGAATGGCATCCATATCATCGACTTGCACAAAACGGTTCTGAAGGTCGATGAGGCTGCCGCAGCCATCAAGCAGATCGCCAAGAGCGGTCGCCGCGTGTTGTTCGTCGCCACCAAGAAACAAGCTAAGGAAATCGTTGCCGAAAAGGTGGCTTCCGTCGGTATGCCTTACGTTACGGAGCGTTGGGCCGGCGGTATGCTGACAAACTTCCCCACCATACGTAAAGCCGTCAAGAAGATGGCGACCATCGATAAGATGACCGCCGACGGTACGTTCGATAATTTCTCCAAGCGCGAGAAGCTCCAGATCGCACGTCAGCGTGCGAAGCTCGAGAAGAACCTCGGTTCCATCGCCGACCTCACGCGTCTGCCGGCCGCTTTGTTCGTCGTCGACGTTCAGAAGGAGGCCAACGCCGTCAAGGAGGCCAAGCGCCTCAGCATCCCCGTCTTTGCAATGGTAGATACTTGTTGTGATCCGACCGACATTGATTACGTTATCCCTGCAAACGACGATGCTGCCAAGTCGATCGCCGTGGTCGTCGAGGCCATGTGCGGCGCTATTGCCGAGGGTCTCGAGGAGCGCAAGCTCGAAAAGGAGAAGGAGTCCCAGGAGGCCGAGGCCGGTGCCGACGGCGCCAAGAAGGAGGCCAAGCCTCGTATCAAGAAGGCCGTGAAGGCTTCGATCGACGCCGAGGAGGAGACCGTCAAGGAGGTCGTCGCCGCCGTCGAGACTCCCGCCGCCGCTTCGGAGGAGTAAGGGTCAAAGATTTTTCCGTCGTTCGCAGAGACGGGTCTACCGTCTCTGCCCGGCGGGAAAGTTCCTTGAATTTGTTGAATACGATTAAAATTTCATTGTTATGGAAATCAAAGCTGCAGATGTAATGAAGCTCCGCAAGATGACCGGCGCCGGCATGATGGATTGCAAGAAGGCGCTCATCGAGGCGGAGGGCGATTACAGCCGCGCTCAGGATATTATCCGCGAGAAGGGTAAGCTCGTCGTCGCCAAGCGTGCCGACCGCACCGCTACCGAGGGCGTCGTCGTTACCAAGATCGTCGGGGGCAAGGCTTATATCTTGTGCCTCGCTTGCGAGACCGACTTCGTCGCTCAGAACGCCGAGTATACCGCTTCGGCCAATGCCATGTTGGAGG
>JAIDKM010000261.1 GCA_029051915.1 Alistipes sp.
ACAAAGGAGAGATCCTTTGGTGAAGGAAAAATTAAGAATTAAAAATTGTCGTTCTGAAACGCAGAAGCGACGAAGAATCTTTTTTTTGAGAAAAATATGGTGGACACTTCCGTCGTACTTTCGGGGTTGAGGTTGGACAACCCGGTGATTCCGGCCAGCGGAACGTTCGGCTACGGCCAGGAGTTCCGCGACTTCTACGACCTCGACATTCTGGGTTCGATCTCGTTCAAGGGCACCACGCGCGAAGCCCGTTTCGGCAATCCGACGCCTCGCATCGCCGAGTGCCGCGAGGGGTTGATAAACGCCGTGGGATTGCAGAACCCCGGCATCGACCATGTCATCGCCGAGGAGCTGCCGCGTCTCGGGGAGTGCTTCCACAAACCCGTCATCGCCAACATCTCGGGTTTCTCGATCGAGGAGTACGCCTACTGCTGCGAGCGGATCGACCGGGAGGAGCAGGTCGGACTGATCGAGGTCAACGTTTCGTGTCCCAACGTGCAGCACGGCGGCATGTCGTTCGGCATGTCGCCCGAAGCGGCCGCCGCGGTAACGCGTGCCGTCAAGGCCGTAACGACCAAGCCGATCTACATCAAGCTGAGTCCCAATGTTACGGACATCGTGTCGATCGCCCAAGCGTGCGAGGAGGCGGGAGCCGACGGACTCTGCCTGATAAACACGTTGTTGGGCATGCGCATTGACATCGCCCGCCGGCAGGCCGTCATCGCCAACAAGACGGGCGGTTTCTCCGGCCCGGCGATCTTCCCCGTCGCCGTGCGGATGGTCTGGCAGGTCGCCCAGGCGTGCAGCGTGCCCGTCATCGGATGCGGCGGCGTGCAGTCGGCGCGCGACGTCATCGAGATGATGATGGCCGGAGCTACGGCCGTGGAGGTCGGTGCGGCCAATCTGGTGAACCCCTATGCCTGCAAGGAGATCATCGAGGCTCTGCCCGGCGAGATGGAGCGGCTGGGAATCGAAAAACTGAGCGACATAATAGGATGTGTAGTATGAATAAAGACGTAATCATCGCCTGCGACTTCAAGTCGGCCGAGGAGACTTTCCGTTTTCTCGACCTGTTCAAGGACGAGGCGCGCAAACCTTTTCTGAAGATCGGCATGGAACTTTTCTACGCCGAAGGCCCGGCCATCGTGCGCGAGATCAAGCGCCGGGGGCACCGGATCTTCCTCGATCTGAAACTTCACGACATTCCCAACACCGTCAGAAAGGCGATGGCCGTCTTGTCGCGCCTCGACGTCGACATGTGCAACGTCCACGCCGCCGGCACCGTCGAGATGATGCGTGCGGCCGTCGAGGGACTTACGCGCGAAGACGGTACGCGGCCCCTGCTGATCGCCGTAACGCAGCTGACCTCCACGAGCGAGGAGCGCATGCAGCGGGAGCTGCTGATCGGAGCTTCGATCGACGAGACGATCGTGAAGTATGCCCGCAATACCCGCGAAGCGGGACTCGACGGCGTGGTCTGCTCGCCGCTGGAGGCCGGGATGGTGCACGAGGCGTGCGGCGCCGACTTCCTGACCGTTACTCCCGGCGTGCGTTTCGCCGACGGCGACGTGGCCGACCAGGTGCGCGTTACGACTCCTGCCCGGGCCCGCGAGATCGGCTCGGACTTCATCGTCGTGGGACGTCCCATTACGGCCGCTTCCGACCCGGTCGCCGCCTACCGCCGCTGCGTGGAGGAGTTCGTAGGAAAAAGTGAATGACATTGCGTGTATGAAGCCTGTAAAACTGTTCTACCTGCGTAATTGCCCCTTTTGCAAACGGGCGTTGAAGTATGTCGAGGATGTCCGGGCGGCCTCCCCTGAGCTGGCCGCCGTCGAAATCGAGATGATCGAGGAGTCGGAGGAGCCCGAGGTCGCCGAATCGTTCGACTATTATTATGTCCCGACCTTCTACGTCGACGGCGTCAAGGTTCACGAGGGCGGCATTACGCCCGAGGAGGTGGAGTCCGTTTTGCGGAAGGCTTTGAAATAGAGGATTCCCGGCAGGCCGGGCCGGACTTGTTCGGGCTGTGCCGGCGAGAACCGTTTGAAAACGAAAAACCAACATATCATGGAGAAACGAATTGCTGAAGATTTGCTGTCGATCGGTGCCGTCTTTCTGCGTCCCGAACAGCCTTTCACGTGGGCGAGCGGCATCAAAAGCCCCATCTATTGCGACAACCGGCTGACGCTTACGGCCGTCGAGGTGCGCAAGCATGTCGAAGCCGGACTGGCCGAAATCGTCCGGACGAAGTTCCCCGGTGCCGAGGTGCTGATGGGCACCTCCACGGCCGGCATCGCCCATGCCGCCATCACGGCCACGTTGCTCGACCTGCCGATGGGCTACGTCCGCTCGGGCGCGAAGGATCACGGGCGCGGCAACCGCATCGAGGGCAAGCTCGAAAAGGGACAGAAGGTCGTCGTCATCGAAGATCTGATTTCGACCGGCGGCTCGTGCATCGAGGTGGTCGAGGCGCTGCGCGAAGCGGGCGCCGAGGTCTTGGGCGTGGCGTCGATCTTCACCTACGGCATGCAGAAAGGCATCGACCGTCTGCGCGAGGCCCGGGTGGTGAACCACAGCCTCTCGAATCTCGACGTGCTGGTCGAAGTCGCCGCGGCCGAAGGTTACATCCGGCCCGAGGACAAGGCGCGTCTGATCGCTTTCCGCAACGATCCTGCCGATGAGGGGTGGATGAAATAACCGGTGTATTATGCGTCATTTGATAGATCCTACCGATCTGACGGTCGAGGAGACCGGGCAGATCATCGCTTTGGCCGAGGAGATCATCGCCGACCGGGCCGCTTTCAGCCAGGCCTGCAAAGGCAAGAAGCTCGCTACGCTCTTCTATGAACCCTCGACCCGCACCCGGCTGAGCTTCGCGTCGGCCATGCTGGAGCTGGGCGGCGAGGTCATCGGCTTTTCCGATGCCGGTTCTTCGTCCGTCTCCAAAGGCGAGACTGTCGCCGACACCGTGCGTGTGATCCGCTGCTTTGCGGATATCATCGCCATGCGCCACTTCAAGGAGGGCGCGCCGCTCGTCGCATCGCAATATGCCGGCATCCCGGTCATCAACGCCGGCGACGGCAGCCATTCGCACCCCACGCAGACGCTGACCGACCTGCTGACCATCAAGCGTGAGAAGGGACGCTTCGACCACCTGACGATCGGCTTCTGCGGCGACTTGAAGTTCGGTCGCACGGTGCACTCGCTCATCAAGGCGCTGTCGCGTTATGAAGGGGTGAAGGTCATCCTTATTTCGCCCGAGGAACTGCGCCTGCCCGACTACATGCTGCAAGAGATGGCTGCCAACTCGGCGCTCGAATTCCGCGAGGTGCGCACGATGGAGGAGGCGATGCCCGAGCTGGACATTCTCTACATGACGCGCGTGCAGAAAGAACGTTTCCTCGACGAAGAGGAGTTCGACCGCGTGAAGGACAGCTTCGTTCTCGATCCCGAAAAGCTGAAGACGGCGCGCGAGGAGATGATTATTCTCCATCCGCTGCCGCGTGTCAACGAGATTGTGCGGGCCGTTGACAATGACCCCCGGGCCGCCTATTTCCGGCAGGTCGAGAACGGCAAGTTCGTGCGCATGGCTCTGATTCTTACGCTGCTGCGCTGGGCCGGCGAGAACAAACCTTTCGAACGCACGCCCGTCTTCGGCGAGTCGTACGTCGTGGGCGGATACGAGTGTCCCAACAAACGGTGCATCTCCGCCTCGGAGGATGTCGACCGGCTGTTCCGCCGCATGGCCGACGGCGGTTGCCGCTGTGCCTACTGCGAGTCGGAGGTGAAGTGAATTGTCGATAAATTGTCGATAGAATCCGTGTCCGGAGGTTTTGAAAGTCGGCCGGAATAGGCTACCTTTGTAAAGTCGTTTTTGCGACGGGACAGGTTATTGAGAACAACGATGATCGCGATGAACCATATCGGGCGGCACAGACGCCGGCGGCAGCATCTTCGGACAGCCGGTCAGGCAGCGCCGCATCTCGGGCAGGGGTTCGGTGCGGCTTCCCGGGGGCAGCGGATTCACGCCTGCGGCATCGTCGGATAGATACGAACCGCCATGACACGTACAGTGTCGTGGCGGTTCGGCTTTTTAGGGGGGCGAGCCCCCGGATAAAACGGGCCGGCGGAGAGAAAGATTCCGGAAGCCCGGGAAATAAGAATACAACAAAAAGATGAAAGCGATGAAAGTCGGGGTAATCATGGGCTCGGCGAGCGATTACGAAGTGATGGCCGAAGCCGTGCGGACGCTCGAAGAGTTCGGCGTCGAATTCGAGAAGCGTGTGGTCAGCGCCCACCGCACGCCCGATCTGTTGTGCGAGTACGCCAGGACGGCCCGCGAACGCGGCATCGGCGTCATCATCGCCGGAGCCGGCGGGGCGGCCCATCTGCCCGGCATGGTCGCCGCGATGACTCCGCTGCCCGTGGTGGGCGTACCGGTGAAGTCGCGGGCGCTGAACGGGCTGGACTCCCTGCTCTCGATCGTGCAGATGCCGGCCGGGGTGCCCGTCGCCACGACCGCCATCAACGGTGCGAAGAATGCTGCCCTGATCGCTGTCTCGATTCTGGCCCTGCAGGACAGGACGCTGGCTGACAAACTCGACGCATTCCGGGCGAAACAGACCTCCGACGTACTCGGAACCGAAATATAGCATGAAGACGATCGGGGTCATAGGAGGAGGCCAGCTGGGGCTGATGATCGCCGAAGAGGCGCACCGCCTGGGCGTGCGGGTCGTGGCGCTCGATCCTGCGGCCGAGGCGCCCGCTTTCGCCGTGTGCGACGGCCGGATCGTCGCCGCGTACGACGATGCCGCCGCACTGGAGGAGCTGTGCCGGCAGTGCGACGCCGTAACCTACGAGTTCGAGAACGTGCCGGGCGAGGTGCTGGTTCCGCTTGCCGAGAAATATAACATTCCGCAAGGTTTCGAACCCTTGTATGATTCGCAGGATCGCCTGCGCGAAAAGGAGAACGCCCGGGCGCACGGATTCGACACGCCCGATTACGAGGCGGTCGACGACGAACCGGGTTTGCGACGGGCGGCGGACAGGATCGGCTATCCCTGCGTGCTGAAGACCCGGACGCTGGGCTACGACGGGCATGGCCAGGCTGTGCTGCGGTCGGAAGCGGATCTTGAAAAGGCGCTGCCGCTGCTCGCAGTGCCCTGCATTCTGGAGGCGTTCGTGGATTTCGATTACGAAGTCAGCCTTGTGATGGTGGCGGACGGCGAGCGGGCCGTAACCTTTCCTGTGGGTCGCAACGTCCACCGCGACGGCATCCTCGACCTCTGCTGCGTGCCGGCCGAGGGGCTTGCGCCGGAGCTGGAGCGGCGCATCCGGCAGACCGGCGAACGCTTCATGCGGGAGTGCGGCTATGTCGGGATTCTGGCCGTGGAACTTTTCGTCCGGGGCGACCGCTTCTTCTTCAACGAGATGGCCCCGCGTCCCCACAACTCGGGACACTGGACGATCGAGGGCTCGACGACCAACCAGTTCCGCGAGCTGGTTCGTTTCTTGGCCGGCATGCCGTTGGAGGAGCCGCGGCTCGTGGCCCCGACCGTCATGAAGAACATCCTGGGCCGCGATCTCGAAGCGGCGCAGGCACTCGCGGCCGAGGGGCACGAAGGCGTCCATGTACATATTTATGGTAAGCGCGCGAGCCGCCCTCTGCGCAAGATGGGCCATGTAACTTTTGTCGGAACGGATGCTGCGGCGTACGCTGCCCGCTGGGCCGGCCGATTCGAAAAATAATGAGAAACCGATATATGAAGAATTACCGCATTTTCGTAGAGAAACTTCCCCGGTTCCGGGTCGAGGCCGAGAGCCTGCGGCGCGAGCTGAACGCCAACCTGGGGCTGTCGCTCGGCTCGCTGCGGCTGCTGAACGTGTACGATCTGTTCGGCTTCAGCGAGGAGCTGCTCGAAAAGAGCCGCTATACGGTCTTCGGCGAGGTGGCGACCGACTCCGTAACCGATGCGTGCGAGCTGGCCGGTTATCGGTACGTTGCTGTCGAGTTCCTGCCCGGGCAGTTCGACCAGCGCGCCGCGTCGGCGGTCGACTGCGTGCGGCTGATCGATCCTGCGGCCGACGTACGCATCCGCTCCTCGAAGCTGCTTCTTTTCGACGGCGACCTCCCGGACGAGACGCTGGCGAAGATCCGCCGCTACTATATCAATGCCGTGGAGTCGCGCGAGAAGAACCTCGATCTGCTCAGCGACATGGAGCAGGCCGAGGTGAAGCCCGTCGAGGTGCTGGCCGGCTTCCGGGAGCTGGCGGATGCGGAGCTGGAGCCCCGCTGCAAGGAGTGGGGACTGGCGATGAACGCCGACGACCTGCGCGAGGTGGTGCGCTACTTCCGCGAGGAGGGACGCGATCCCTATGAACCCGAGTTGCGCATCCTCGATACTTATTGGAGCGACCATTGCCGCCATACGACCTTTACGACCGAACTTACGGGCATCACCGTCGAGGAGTCGTTCCTCAAGGAGGAGATCGAGGATTCGCTGGCCCTCTATTTGCGCATCCGCCGCGACCTGGGCCGCGAGCACAAGAGTCTCTGCCTGATGGATATGGCGACGATCGGCGCCCGCTATCTGCGGCAGCGCGGACTGCTCGATGACCTGGAGGTGAGCGACGAGAACAACGCCTGTTCGGTCTATGTCGACGTCGACGTCGACGGGGCGACGGAGCGGTGGCTTTTGCAGTTCAAGAACGAGACGCACAACCATCCCACCGAGATCGAGCCTTTCGGCGGAGCCTCGACCTGTCTGGGCGGTGCCATTCGCGACCCGCTGTCGGGCCGCAGTTATGTCTATCAGGCCATGCGCGTTACGGGTGCCGGCGACATCTACCGCAAAGTGAGCGAGACGCTGCCGGGCAAGCTGCCCCAGAGCGTCATTTCGCGCAAGGCGGCAGCCGGCTATTCGAGCTACGGTAACCAGATCGGTCTGGCCACGACCCATGTGCGCGAGATCTACCACGACGATTATGTCGCCAAACGCCTGGAGGTCGGTGCCGTGGTCGGTGCCGTGCGGGCCGAGAACGTGCGGCGCGAGGCTCCCCTGCCGGGCGATAAGATCGTTATGCTGGGCGACCGGACGGGCCGCGACGGCATCGGCGGAGCCACGGGTTCCTCGAAAGAACACGATTCGCATTCGCTCGAGACGTGCGGCAGCGAGGTGCAGAAAGGCAACGCTCCCGAGGAACGGAAGCTGGAGCGGCTGTTCCGCCGTCCGGAGGTTACGCGGCTTATCAAGAAGTCCAACGACTTCGGTGCCGGCGGCGTGAGCGTGGCGATCGGCGAGCTGGCCGACGGACTGGATATCTACCTCGACCGCGTGAAGACCAAATACAGCGGACTCAACTCCACGGAGCTGGCTATCAGCGAGTCGCAGGAGCGCATGGCCGTGGTCGTCGAAGCCGGGGATGTCGCGGCGTTCATGGGTTATTGCCGCGAGGAGAATATCGAGGCGGTCGAGGTGGCCGACGTTACCGATTCGGGCCGCATGCGGATGTTCAACGGCGATCGCAAGGTCGTTGACCTGCGGCGCGACTTCATCGATTCGGCCGGTGCCCGCCACTTCGCCGAGGCGCAGATCGCGGCCGTGGCCGAGGGCGACCCGTTCGCCCGCGAAATCACCGGCGGCGACCTTGCCGAACGATTCGCCGACAACCTGAAAGACAACAATGTACTCTCGCAGCGGGGGCTTGTCGAGATGTTCGACTCGACGATCGGCCGCTCGACCGTGCTGATGCCTTTCGGCGGCCGCACGCAGCGCACGGAGACGCAGGTCTCGGTGCAGAAATTGCCCGTCGACGGCTTTACCCGCACGGCCAGCATCATGGCTTTCGGCTACAATCCCTATGTGGCGTCGTGGAGCCCCTATCACGGGGCGGCCTATGCCGTGGTCGAGGCTGCGGCCAAAGTCGTCGCAGCCGGCGCCCGTTACGACAAGATGCGCTACTCCTACCAGGAATATTTCGAGCGCATGACCCGCGATCCCCGTTCGTGGGGCAAGCCGCTGGCGGCGCTCTTGGGCGCCCTGCGCATGCAGGTCGAGCTGGGACTCCCCTCGATCGGCGGCAAGGACTCGATGTCGGGCACGTTCCAGGATATAAACGTTCCGCCCATGCTGATGGCTTTCGGCATCACGACGGTCGATGCCGCGACAGTCATCTCGCCCGATTTCAAGCGCCCGGGCAACCGGATCTACCTTGTACGCCATACGCCCCGCGAAAACTTCATGCCCGATACCGAAGCGCTCAAGCGTAACTTCTCATTCGTGAGCGAGCGGGTCGAGGCGGGACAGATCGTTTCGGCATGGTCGGTCGGCTTCGGCGGCGTGGCCGAGGGTCTGGCCAAGATGGCTTTCGGCAACGAGGTCGGTGCCGAAGTCGCGATGGACGAAGGGCGTTTGTTCGAATACGCCTACGGTTCGATTCTGGTCGAGGCCGAGGGCGAACTGGAATTTCCGGCGGCCGAGGCGATCGGCACCACTGTGGCCGACGCCGCGTTGACGGTCAACGGCGTCCGCATGCCGCTCGACGAGCTCTACCGTGCCAATACGGAGAAGTTCGCGACGGTCTATCCCGACAAGGGCGATAACCGCACCGAAGTGATGACGGGCCAGCCCCGGACGGGTGCTGTCGAATATCCCGGCCAGGCCGTGGAGCATCCCGTGGCCTATCTGCCCGTCTTTCCCGGCACCAACTGCGACTACGATACGGCCAAAGCGTTCCGCCGGGCCGGCGCCGAGGTGGAGACGAGCGTACTGTGCAACATCGCCGGCGACGACATCCTGCGTTCGATCGCCGAGATGCGCGAACATATCGACCGCTGCCACATCTTCGTGCTGAGCGGCGGTTTCTCGGCGGGCGACGAACCCGACGGAAGCGCCAAATTTATCGTAAACGTACTGAACAACAGTGATATCCGTGATGCGATCCACGGCCTGCTCGACCGCGGAGGTCTGATTCTGGGTATTTGCAACGGCTTCCAGGCGCTGGTCAAGTCGGGGCTGCTGCCCTACGGCCGGCTGGGCATGGTTACGGAGGCGTCGCCCACGTTGTTCCGCAACGACATCAACCGCCATATTTCGCAGATCGTTACCACGCGTGCGGTCTCGACCGCGTCGCCGTGGCTCGCCGGTTTCCGTCCGGGCGACCTTCACAGCATCGCCGTCAGCCACGGCGAAGGCAAGTTCGTGGTGGACGGAGAGCTGGCCCGCGAACTTTTCGCTGCCGGGCAGGTGGCGTTCCAGTATGTCGGGCCCGACGGGGAACCTACGGCCGCTGCGCCGTGGAACCCCAACGGATCCTCCTATGCCATCGAGGGCATCGTCTCGCCCGATGGCCGCATTCTGGGCAAGATGGGCCATACGGAGCGCTGGGAGGAGCACCTGTTCAAGAACATCGACGGCAACAAGGAACAGAATCTGTTCGAAAATGCGGTGAATTACTTCAGAAAAAAGTAAAACGACAATATAAAATTCCAATTTATGAAACAGCTCGAAATGCTCTACGAGGGCAAAGCCAAACAAGTCTTCCTGACGGACGATCCCGACAAGATCATCATTCACTACAAGGATGCGGCGACGGCTTTCAACAACATCAAGAAAGCGACGATCGAAAACAAAGGCGTCTTGAACAACGCCATCTCCACGCTGATCTTCAAGGAGCTGCACAAGGCCGGCGTGAAGACCCACTACGTCGAGACGATCAACGACCGCGATCAGGTGTGCCGCAAGGTCTCGATCATTCCGCTGGAGGTCATCGTGCGCAACGTCATCGCCGGATCGATGGCCCAGCGCCTGGGCATCGAAGAGGGTACGCAGCCTTCGAACGTGATCTTCGACATCTGCTACAAGAAGGACGAGTTTGGCGATCCGCTCATCAACGACCACCACGCCGTGGCGTTGGGCGCCGCGACCTACGAGGAGCTTGCCGAGATC
>JAIDKM010000262.1 GCA_029051915.1 Alistipes sp.
CGACTGCGCCGTGGTGATGGCGCGGCTTTTCGGGGGGCATGCCCTCTTGGGCAGCGCCACTCCGTCGTTGGAATCCTGGATGAACGCCGCCGCCGGGAAGTACGGCCGGGCGTCGCTCACCGAGCGCTACGGCCATGCTCCCATGCCCGAGATCTTCGTTTCCGATACCTTGCGGGCCGCACGGCGCGGCGAGCGGCATGCCCACTTCAACAAATTGCTTTTGGACAAGATCGGCGCCACGCTCGACCGGGGCGAGCAGGTCATGTTGTTCCAGAATCGGCGCGGCTTCTCGCCTTACGTCGAGTGTACCGAGTGCGGGTGGACGGCCCGTTGTCCCGATTGCAACGTTACGCTCACGTTCCATAAGGCGGGCGGGCGCCTCGTCTGCCATTATTGCGGACATTCCGAGCCCGTTCCGGCCAAATGTCCTTCGTGCAGGGTTACCGACGTCGTGCCGATGGGTTTCGGTACGGAGAAGATCGAGGAGGAGATCGCACGCATCTTTCCCGAGGCCCGCGTGGCCCGGCTCGACCGCGATACCGTTACTTCCGAGCGGGCGTTCAACGCCATCGTCGCCTCCTTCGCCTGGCGCCAGACCGACATCTTGGTCGGTACTCAGATGATTACCAAAGGTTTCGACTTCGAGGGCGTGGCGTTGGTCGGCATCCTCAATGCCGACAACATGCTCAACAATCCCGATTTCCGGGCCGGCGAGCGGGCTTACCAGTTGATGACGCAGGTCGCCGGGCGGGCCGGGCGGCGGGCCCAGGGCGGCGAGGTCGTCATCCAGACTTCGGATCCCGGCAATCCGGTGATCCGGCAGGTCGTCGCGGGCGATTTCGAGGCAATGGTGCAGATGCAGTTGGCCGACCGGCAGTCGTTCTTCTATCCGCCTTACGCCCGGTTGATCGCCCTCACTTTGCGGCATCGCGATCCGCAGTTGCTGCGGCAGGGCGCCGGTGCGTTGGCCGCTGCTTTGCGCAAACGTTTCGGCAGGCGTTTGTTGGGGCCTATGCCTCCTCCCGTCGATCGCATCCGGGGCGAGTATCTCGTGGGGTTGTTGCTCAAGATCGAGAGCGGCGCTTCTTCGGCCCGGGCCCGCGAGTTGCTCTCCGCCGAGTTGGAGGCTTTCGCGCAGCATCCCGAGTTCCGTAACATCGTCGTCATTCCCAATGTCGATCCTCAGTGAGTTGTGGCGCGACGTGGCGGCGCTCTTTTTCGTCTCCGCCTGCCCGGTTTGCGGCCGTACGTTGACTTCCGGCGAACGGGGCATCTGTACTTTTTGTCGCGCCTCGGCTCCGCTCACCGGTTTCTGGAACCAGGCCGATAACCCGGTTCTCCGACGTTTTTGGGGTGTGTGCCCCGTCGTGCGGGCGTCCGGTTTTCTCTTCTACGTGCACGGCAGCGGGTGGCGGCGGTCGATCCACGGGTTCAAGTATCGCGGGGCTTGGCGGCTCGCTCGCTCGATGGGCGATTGGTACGGTCGCTGCTTGGCCGAGAGCGGGCTCTACGGTTCGGTCGACGTCGTCGTGCCGCTTCCGTTGCATCCCCTCAAACGGTTGCGGCGCGGTTACAACCAGTCGGAGTACATCGCCGAGGGGATCGCCGCACAGTTGGGCGTCGGGGTCGACCGGCACTGCGTGTATCGGCGGCGCAACACCGAGACGCAGGCTCTCAAGCCTCATCAAGAGCGTGCCGGGAATGTCGAGGGTGCTTTCGCCGTCCGCCATCCCGAACGGCTGGCCGGCAGACATGTCTTGTTGGTCGACGACGTCATGACTACAGGCAGTACGTTGGCCGCCTGCGCCGGGGCTCTCTTGCAGGCCGTGCCCGATTGCCGGATCAGCGTCGCGGCCCTCGCCGTCTCGCGGCGCGAATTGGGCTTGAAGGAGTAGCGCCCGGTTCGTTTCCCGGACTTCCGCCGGCAGTATTCGTCTCCGCTCCGTGAATTCCGGTCGCACGGCGGGTCATGAATGGGGTAGCCGGGTGTTTTTTCAAATTCTTCTTTCCGCTTTTTGATATGTCCGGCCGAATCGTTATTTTTGGAGGCTGAAAGAAACCCTACAAAATGGCTAAGGATTTTACCCCCTCGCGGCGCAACGGCGAGGCCTACGACGAGTTGACCGGTGCGGCCGGCAGCGTACCCCCGCAGGCGGTCGAGCTGGAGGAGGCGGTTCTGGGCGCTCTGATGCTCGAAAAGGATAGCATCATCGCCGTGCAGGAGTTCGTTACTCCCGAGTCGTTCTATACCGAGGAGCATCGCCTGATCTACAAGGCGATCGAGGAGTTGTCGATGGAGCTCAAGCCCATCGACCTCTATACCGTTACCGAGCGGTTGAAGGTCAAGAAGGAGTTGAAGAAGGTCGGCGGCGCGTCGTACCTGGCGCAGCTCACGCAGAAGGTCGGTTCGGCGGCCAATGTCGAGTTCCACGCCAAGATCATCGCCCAGAAGTACGTGCAGCGCGAGTTGATCCGTTCGGCCACCGAGATCCAGCGGCGGTCGTACGACGAGTCGACCGACGTTACCGAGTTGATCGGTTTCGCCGAGGGCGAGATCTTCAAGGTCTCCGAGGGGCACGTCAAGCGGTCGGTCCAGTCGTCCAAGGATATCCTCGCCCGCGCTCTGATGCAGATCGAGGAGGCGTCGAAGAATACCAGCGCCTTCAACGGCGTGCCTTCGGGTTTCATGGCCATCGACCGCGTTACGTTGGGGTGGCAGTTGTCCGACCTGATCATCATCGCCGCCCGCCCTTCGATGGGTAAGACGGCGTTCGTCCTCTCGATGGCCCGCAACATGGCCGTCGACCACGAGGCCGGCGTGGCGTTCTTCTCTTTGGAAATGTCGTCCGTGCAGTTGATGATGCGTCTGATTATCGCCGAAACGGGTCTTAGCGGCAACGACGTCAAGTCGGGGCGTCTCTCGCCCGAGCAGTGGCGCCACCTCGAGTCGGCCACCAAACCGTTGGGCGCCGCTCCGCTCTTCATCGACGATACGCCGGCCCTTTCGGTCTTCGAGTTCCGGTCGAAGGCCCGTCGCCTGAAGATCCACAACGACATCAAGATCATCATCATCGACTACCTCCAGCTCATGACCGGCAATCAGGATTCGAAGGGCAACCGCGAGCAGGAGGTCGCCTTCATTTCGCGTACGCTCAAGGCCATCGCCAAGGAGCTCAATGTGCCGATCATCGCCCTCTCTCAGTTGAGTCGCGCCACCGAGATGCGCGGCGGTTCGAAGCGGCCGCAGCTCTCCGACTTGCGCGAGTCGGGCGCCATCGAGCAGGACGCCGACATCGTGGCTTTCATCCATCGCCCCGAGTACTACGGCATCAACCAGGACGAGAACGGCATGCCCACGGCGGGTCTTGCCGAGATCATCATCGCCAAGCATCGTAACGGCGCCGTGTGCGACGTCAACTTGCGTTTCCTCAAGGAGCAGGCCCGCTTCGCCGACATGGACGATTCCATGATGCCGCCTTCGCAGGCTTACGACAGCCAGCAGGCCTACGACGATTACGCCAGCGGGTCGAACATCTCGCCCGCATCCGCCGCCGGGGCCTTGGGTTCGGCAGCCGGGGGCGGGGAGTTCGATTTGACACCTCCTTCGCTCGGCGACGAGGTGCCTTTCTGATTCTCTTCGCGCCATGTTCGTCCGGACTTATGCAGGAGCGGTCGTCGGGGTCGACGCCAGGACGGTCTCCGTCGAGGTCGATATCTCGGGCGGGGGCCTCGGGTTGTTCCTCGTCGGGTTGCCCGACAGTGCCGTCAAGGAGAGCGAGCAGCGCATCCGCGCCGCTTTCGGCAACTCCGGCGAGCGGATGTCCGGCCGCAAGGTCGTCGTCAGCCTCGCTCCCGCCGATCTGCGTAAGGAGGGCGCTGCGTTCGATTTGCCCATCGCCGTCGGGATCTTGGCCGCCATGTCGCGTGTCGACGCCGCGGCCGTCGCCGATACCTTGTTCGCCGGCGAGTTGTCGCTCGACGGCTCGGTCAAGCCCGTGCGGGGGATCTTGCCCGTCGCCATGCAGGCTCGGGCCGACGGAATCCGGCGGCTCGTCGTTCCCGCCGCCAATGCCGCCGAGGCGGCCGTCGTCGAGGGGATCGAGGTCTTCGGCGTCGACTCTTTGCGCCGGACGGTCGACTTTCTCAACGGCGAGACGCAGCTCTTTCCGGCTGCGACCCGTCCGGAGGATCCGGCCGTTCCGGACGGCAGCATCTACGACGAGGACTTCGCCGACGTCCGGGGACAGCAGCACGTCAAGCGGGCCTTGGAGATCGCCGCCGCCGGGGGTCATAACGTCTTGATGATCGGCGCTCCCGGTTCGGGCAAGACCATGTTGGCGCGGCGTCTGCCTGCGATTTTGCCTCCGCTGACGCCCGAGGAGGCGTTGGAGACTACTAAAATACACTCCGTGGCCGGTTCGGCGGAGATCGCGGGTCTGATGATCCGGCGGCCGTTCCGGGCTCCGCATCATACCGTCTCGCAGGTCGCTTTGATCGGCGGCGGGCAGTCGCCCCATCCGGGCGAGGTGTCGTTGGCCCACCACGGCGTCTTGTTTCTCGACGAGTTGCCCGAGTTCGGGCGCAGCGCGCTCGAAGTGTTGCGGCAGCCTCTCGAGGAGAAAAGGATCACTGTGTCGCGGGCCCGTTACAAGGTGCAGTATCCGGCCAACTTCACTTTGATCGCTGCCATGAACCCTTGCCCGTGCGGGTATTACAACCATCCCGACCGGGAGTGTACGTGTTCGCCCGGCGCGGTGCATCGTTACATGGGACGGATCTCGGGCCCGTTGATGGATCGCATCGACATGCACATCGAGGTCGCTCCCGTCTCGGCGTCGGAGTTGGCCGGGGCCGCTCCGGGCGAGCCGAGCGCCGCGGTTCGCGAGCGGGTATGCCGGGCCCGGGAGGTGCAGCGCAACCGTTTTCGCAGTTGTCGCGGCGTGCATGCCAACGCCATGATGAATTCGGCCATGTTGCGTGAGTATTGTGTCCTGGATGCAGCTTCGGCCGCTTTGTTGGAGCAGGCCATGCAGCGGCTCTCGTTGTCGGCGCGGGCTTACGATCGGATCTTGAAGGTGGCCCGGACGATCGCCGATCTGGCGGGCCGCGAACAGATCGACGCGGCCGACGTGGCCGAGGCGATCAACTACCGGTCGCTCGACCGCGAAAGTTGGGGACGGTAGGTCGGGTACAATGGATCGAAAGTCGCTTTTCCCATGCCAGAGGGCATGGCGGAAAGCCGGTTATATAGAGTCTTATGGATAAAAAGTTACATGTCATCCTCTCCGGCGGCGGCACGGGCGGCCATATTTACCCGGCCGTGGCGGTCGCCGAGGCTTTGAAGCGTCGCCTGGGCGAGCGCGTCGAGTTGCTCTTCGTCGGCGCCGAGGGCAAGATGGAGATGGAGAAGGTGCCCGCCTTGGGTTATCGCATCGTGGGTCTGCCCATCGCCGGGTTGCAGCGGCGCCTCGATTGGCACAATCTCTTGGTGCCGTTCAAGGTGTTGCGGAGTTTGCGTTTGGCTCGCAGAGTCATCCGGGAGTTCGGGGCCGACGTCGTCGTCGGCTTCGGGGGCTACGCCAGCGCTCCCGTGTTGCGGGCCGCTCAGCGCATGGGCATCCCCACCTTGATCCAGGAGCAGAACTCCTACGCCGGGGTTACCAACAGACTCCTCGCCCGGGGCGCTCGGTGCATCTGTACGGCTTACGAGGGCATGGAGCGCTTTTTCCCGGCCGACAAGATCGTCTTCACAGGCAATCCGCTTCGGGGCCGCTTCTCCAAAGCGGGAGCCGACCGCGCCGAGGCGTTGCAGCACTATGGCTTCTCGTCCGACCGGCAGGTGATCTTGATCGTCGGCGGATCGCTCGGCACCCGGTCGCTCAACGAGATGATGAAGGCCTGGATCCTCTCGCTCGGCGGGGCCGAGGCTCCCGTGCAGGTGATCTGGCAGACCGGCAAGTATTACGAGCGCGAGATGCAGGAGTTCCTCGCCGCACACCCCGTGCCGGGTATCTGGCAGGGGGCTTTCATCGAGCGGATGGATCTCGCCTACGCCGCGGCCGATCTGGTCGTCTCGCGCAGCGGCGCCGGCACCGTCTCGGAGTTGTGTCTGGTCGCCAAGCCCGTTTTGTTCGTCCCGTCGCCCAACGTCGCGGAGGATCACCAGACCATGAATGCCCGGGCTCTGGAGCAGCAGGGCGCCGCCGCGATCGTTCCCGACGCCGCGTGCCGCACCGAGGCCATGCCGCGGGCGTTGGAGTTGCTCGCCGACCGGGCGGCGTTGCAGCGCATGAGCGAAAGCATCGAAAAGTTGGCCAGGCCCCATGCGGCGGAGGATATCGTCGATCAAATCATTAAGTTGTTGAAATAATGGAGTTTCCGAAAGTCTATTTTCTGGGCATCGGCGGCATCGGCATGAGCGCGCTGGCCCGTTACTTCTTGCACGAGGGCCGGCAGGTCGCCGGCTACGACCGTACTCCGTCGCAGCTCACCCGCGAGTTGGAGGCCGAGGGCGCCGCCATCCATTACAACGACTGCGTCGAGGCCATTCCCCGGGAGTTCCTCGATCCGCACGATACCATCGTCGTCTTCACGCCCGCCGTGCCGCAGGATCATAGCGAGTTCCAGTATTTCCGCCGGCACGGCTTCACCATCGAGAAGCGCTCTCAGATGCTCGGCCACCTCGCCGAGGGGAAGTTCGTCATGGCCGTTGCCGGCACCCACGGCAAGACCACGACCTCTACGCTCGTCGCTTGGCTCAACCGGGCTCTGACCGGCGGGGGTTCGGCTTTCTTGGGGGGTATCTCCAAGAACTTCGGCGGCAACCTCGTCTTGGGCGAGGGGCCGCGGCTCGCCGTCGAGGCCGACGAGTTCGACCGGTCGTTCTTGCGCCTGTTTCCCGACGTGGCCGTCATCACTTCGGCCGACGCCGACCACCTCGACATCTACGGCACGCACGAGGCTCTCAAGGAGGCTTTTTCGCAGTTCGTCGGCCAGATCCGGCCCGGCGGTTTCTTGATCCTCAAGCAGGGGGTCGACCTCCGGCTCGACAACCCCGATATCCGGATCTTCCGCTATGCCTACGATATTCCGTGCGATTTCTACGCCCGGCATGTCGAGCTTCTCGAGGGCGGACACTACCGCTTCGACCTCGTTACGCCCGATTCCACGATCGAGGGGTGTACGCTCGGCATTCCCGGGTGGGTCAATGTCGAGAACGCCGTCGCCGCTACGGCCGCCGTCTGGTGCGCCGCTCAGGCGGAGGGGAGGGGCCTCGATGCCGACCGGCTCCGCGAGGCGTTGGCCGCTTATTCGGGCGTCAAGCGGCGTTTCGAGTTCTACATCAATACTCCGCGGCAGGTCTATATGGACGACTACGCCCACCATCCCCGCGAGTTGACCGCTGCGCTCACTTCGGTGCGCCGCATGTTCCCCGGACGCAGGATTACGGCTTTGTTCCAGCCCCATCTCTATACTCGTACGCGCGATTTCTTCGAGGGCTTCGCCGAGGCTTTGTCGCTCGCCGACGAGGTCGTGTTGTTGCCCATCTATCCCGCCCGCGAGGAGCCCATTCCCGGCATCGTCTCCGAGATCATCGCCGAGCGGGTCTCGGTGCCTTGCCGGATCGTCGACCGCGAACGGTTGGTCGATACGGTGGCCGCCATGTCCACCGACGTGGTGATCAGCTTCGGCGCCGGCAACATCGACGCTTGTTGCGAGGCTTTGGCCGATAAGTTGAAAATCAAAGGTTAAGGGTTTTCGTGCCATGAAGTCTCTTTCTCGATACGGCGTGCAGTTCCTCTTGTGGTTCGTCATCTGCGGTTACCTCTGCTTCGCAGGGTTCGAGACTCGGCGGGCCCGGGCTTCGCGTTCGGTTTCGCAGCTCGAAATCGAGGTGCTCGACAGTACTTCGCGGGGTTACCTCGTCTCCGCTTCCCGCGTGCGCGAGTGGATCGCCCGGAGCGGAATTCCCACGATCGGCACGGCAGTTGATGAGGTCGACCTGGCGGCCGTCGAGGGGTTGATCGCCCGCAACGGGTTCGTGCGGGAGGCGATCGCCTACGTCGATTATGCGGGTGTGTTGCACGTCGAGATCAGTTCGCAGGAGCCGTTGTTGCGTTTGTTGACCGACGGCACGGACAGTTACGTTACGGCCGCCGGCTACGTCTTCGACGCTCCGAAGGCTTCGTCGCTCTACGTTCCCGTCGTTACGGGTAGTTACCGCCTGCCTTTCCCGAAGGGTTATTCGGGCGACGTCCGGGCTTATATCGACGCCCGGATCGCCGAGATCGAGGAGCGGATCATCGCCTTGGAGAAGGAGAAGTATCCCTTCTACCGGCAGGAGATCGAGATCGAGCAGCGCCAGTCGGAGTTGCGGCGGCGGCGTATCAAGCGGCGGTGGTGGCGTTTCGAGTCGGCCCGCAGCTTCGAGCATCGCGTCGCGGAGTTGCGCGGGGAGAATGCCGTCTTGCGGCGGAATTATCGTTACGAGTCCCGTTTGGTGCAGCAGGAGATCGAGCGGCTGGGGCGCTTGCAGGAGCAGGAGCGCGAAGAGCAAAAAAAGTTGGAGAAAAGCTACGAAGATTTCGCGAAACTCCTTACCTTTGTGGAGTATATCGAGAACGATGCGTTCTGGAGGTCGGAGGT
>JAIDKM010000263.1:0-4284 GCA_029051915.1 Alistipes sp.
GCACCTCGAAGCCGCATTCGCGGGCGAAGTAATCGCCTGTCCACATGTCGTGGTTGCCGGGAAAGAAGATCACCCGGACGCCCCGGTCGGAGAGGTCGGCCAACTTGCCGAGCACGCGCACGAACCCTTTGGGCACGACGCGCCGGTATTCGAACCAGAAGTCGAAGATGTCGCCGACCAGGCAGATCGCCTCGGCATCCGGAGCCACGGCATCGAGCCAGGCGAGGAACCGCCGCTCGACGAGGCGGGCCTCCGGGAGGTCGCCGCCCCCGAGGTGGACGTCGGATGCGAAGTAGACGGGCATGGCTACCGGGTCAGCAGGTCGAGTTTCTCTTCGAGGCTCCGGCCGTAGATGTCCTTCGCGACGATGGAACCCTCCTTGTCGATGAGGAAGTTGGCGGGGAGCTTGCGGATGTTGTACAACCCGACGGCGGTCGAAGCGCGGCCCCGCAAGTCGCTGACCGAGATCCACGGCAGCTGCTGCTCCTGCACGGCGGAGATCCAGGCGGCTTTGGAAGTGTCGAGCGCGACCTGGTAGACCTCGAACGAAGTGGGAGCGTCGGCATATTTGCGGTAGATCTCCTTCAACTCGGCGTTGAGGGTATTGCTGTTGCCGGCCTCGGCCGACCAGAAATCGAGCAAGACGACCTTGCCGGTGAGCGACGAGAGCCGGATTTTCCGGCCGTAGATGTCATGGAGCTCCAAGTCGGGGTATCCTGTTTCGGAGACCTGCGAAGTGAGGCTGATGCGGGCGTCCATGCGGGCGATCTCGCCCAACAGAGGCTGCAAGTACGGAGAGTCGGGGTAACGCTTCTCGATGGCCTCGGCCACGGTGCGGAAGTAGACCACGTCGCTGTCGCCGTTGAAGAGGTAGGCGTCGCCCGGCAGGCGCTGGTAGAGCGCGTAGACGGCCGCCAGCGACGACTTGTTCTCGATGATGAAGCGCAGCTGCTCGCGCCGGATGCGGAAATACTCGGCCGTATACTCCTTGCTCAGCGCCTTGCGCTCCTCCTCGGAGAGGTCGGCCCGGGCGAACCGGGCGGCGATCTCGTCGAGATTCCGGGCCCCGGCGACGTAGTTCTGGTAGAAACGGCGCAACGATTCGGACTCCTCGGAGCCGCTGACGCTATAGTTGCGCACGACGCTGCCCACGGCATCGACCGTGATGCGGTCGCCGCCGCCGATGAGCAACGGAATCCGCTGCCCCTCGAAGAGGAGGTTGTAGAGCGTGGGGGTGGCGGACGCCTCGGAGAGCCGGAACCGGAAATGCCCCTCCTGGTCGAGGACGGCCGAGTCGATGACGGTATTGGCCAGAGGCGAAACCTGCTCCAGGTAGATGGTGCCGGTGCGGCTGCCGGCGAAGCGCCCCGAGAGCGTGGCCTTCGAAGAACGGCAACCGCTCGAGAGAAGCGCTGCGCCGAGGAAGAAGCAGAACGTGAGTCTTTTCATAGTGGGTGATGCGTTTTCGAGTTAACCGAAAAACAAATATACGGAAAACTGCGGCGGAAAACAACTTTTATTTCTGGGAATTGCGGCGGGAAGCGCCGTTTTTCTGGAAATTGCGGTTGCCGTGCGGCCCGTGCTGCTGTCCGTGCTGCGGCCCCCGGTTACGCTGGGAACGCTGCTGGCGCTGCTGTCCCCCCTTTTGGGGACGTGCCGAAAAGTGCTGTTTATAATCGCTTCGGAGATTATTCAAGGCCGTTTCGTCGATTCTGACAGCACCTCCGGACATCGACTTGATGTCCTTTATGATCACCTCGTTGTTGGGGTGCTCCTGGTTGTACTCGTAGCTTTTGGTGCGCATGTAACGGGCCAGGCAATCGACCGTCCGCGAGACGACCTGCGGATTGCGCACGTCGGCCAACTTGCGCAACATCTGCCCGACGTACTTGCCGTAGTGCTTGTGCGCGATCCTGCTCTGCGTATAAGGCATGCGGCGGGGAGCCGACGTGAGCTCCTGCCGCGACGGCTGCGGGTAGGGAGAATCCACATCCAACTGGAAGTCAGACATGATGAACATGTGATCCCACAACTTGTGGGTATAGTCGGCCGTGTCGCGCAACAAGGGAAAGAGGTTGCCCATGACGGCGATGACGGCCCGCGCCTGCCGGTTGCGCTCGGCGCGGTCTTCGATCAGAGACAACGAATCGATCATCTCCTGGATGTGGCGCCCGTACTCGGGCAGATACAACTTGCGTCGTGTGTAATTGTAATTTTTTTTCATGGTTGTCGTTGCGGTCGCGGCCGCTGTCGTTTACGGGCCGGCGGAGCGTCCGGCCGGGCCGTTGTCGTCGTGCGATTCGGGAACTTTCTCCGGCATCTTTTCGGGCGGGCCGGAAACCGCCCGGAATTGGTTTTACGCGATAGAAAACCCTAACTTTGGGTCGGAAGCGCGGCCGGGATCGGCTTCGGCAAAAGTAGGTAAAATTTCAGAAAAAACAAGTTATGGCGAAGGTTTTAATTCTTGACCGATCAAAAAGTATGCGAAACACGCTGCGCGAACGGCTCGAATACGAAGGCTTCTCGACCGAAGCGGCCGAAGACGAAACGACGGCCACGGAGCTGTGCGGCCGGATTCCGTTCGACGTGATTCTTTCGGACACGGGATGCCGCCTGCCCGATACGGACGTACCCTTCATCGTGCTGTCGGCCGAAGCGTCGATCGACTCGGCGGTGGAGGCCGTGCGCAGCGGAGCCCGCGACTACCTGACCAAACCGGTCGACATGAACCGCCTGCTGAAGTCGATCCGCACGACGCTGGAAGAACCCTCGGCCGAAAACCCCGGGCCGGCGCCCGTGCGACGTGCGCGACGTGCGCATGCGCTCCATGCCGATGAGATCATAGGAACCTCGCCCCGCATCGGGCAGGTACGCCAACTGATCGAGAAAGTGGCGCCGTGCGAAGCCCGCGTACTGATTACGGGCGAAAACGGAACCGGCAAGGAACTGGTGGCCCGCTGGCTGCATGCCAAGAGCCGCCGGGCGTCGGCGCCCTTCGTGGAAGTGAACTGTGCGGCCATCCCCTCGGAACTGATCGAAAGCGAACTTTTCGGTCATGAACGGGGCGCCTTCACCTCGGCGATCAAACAACGCAAAGGCAAGTTCGAACAAGCCGACGGCGGAACCCTTTTCATGGACGAAATAGGCGACATGTCGCTGGCGGCGCAAGCCAAAGTACTGCGGGCGCTGCAAGAAAACAAGGTGAGCCGGGTGGGAAGCGACAAAGACATCGATGTGGATGTGCGGGTGATCGCGGCGACGAACAAGAACCTGCGCGAAGAGATAAGCCGCGGCAACTTCCGCGAAGACCTCTACCACCGCATCGGCGTGGTGGTGGTGCAGGTGCCGGCGCTGCGCGACCGCACGGAAGACATTCCGGAGCTGGTGGCCCACTTTGTCCGCACGATCTCGACGGAATACGGCCTGCCGCCCAAGAAAGTGGATCCCGAAGCGCTGGCGGCGCTGCAAAAACGCCCCTGGACGGGCAACATCCGGGAACTGCGCAACGTAGTGGAACGCCTGATTATTCTTAGCGGCGAGAAGATCACGGCGGGAGATGTGGAGTGCTACTGTTAGAGTGCGTCGAGGAGCTCGCAAGGCCGCTCGACGATGCGGTCGGCGCCGGCCTCGGCGAGCTCGGCCCGGGCCCGGAAACCCCACGAGACCCCGGCGCTGCGGATGCCGGCGGCCCGGGCGGTGAGGATGTCGATGCCCGAATCGCCGACGAAGAGCGTCCGGTTGCGGGGCGTGCCGGTGATCGAGAGGATCTCCCAGACGACCGCGGGATCGGGCTTGAGAGGAACCCCCTCGCGCTGCCCGAAGACGGGCGAGAAAGGAATGTCGGGGAAGAAGAGCCCGACGAGCTTCTCGGTGCCGGCCTGGAACTTGTTGGAAGCGACGGCCATGCCGATTCCTCGGCGAGTCAGCTCGCGGAGCAACTCGGGAATGCCGGGGTAAGGCCGCGTATGGGAGTCGATATGCTCGGTGTAGTACCGCACGAAGTCGGCCCGCATGAGGGCGACGTTCTCGGGCGACCGCAACGGCTCGGGCAGCGCCCGCTCGACGAGCCGCATGATGCCGTTGCCGACGAAGCCGCAATACTCCTCGTAGGAGTGCTGCGGAAGGCCGCGCAGAGCCAGCGCGGCGTTGCAGGCGACGGCCAGGTCGCCGATCGTGTCGAGCAAGGTGCCGTCGAGATCGAAGATGACCAGATCGGTATTCATGGCTTTTTACGGATATGCCAGCCGATGGCCGCGACCAGAAGCGACATGAGCGGGCTGACGA
>JAIDKM010000263.1:4294-8988 GCA_029051915.1 Alistipes sp.
CAACCGATCTCGGAGGCGGTCGGGTGGGCTGGTATTTGTGTATAAGATACAGATGCAATAGGGCATGTAGACGAAGGTGGAGACGCCGAGGACGGTGGCCTGCGTCATGCCGCAAGAATTCCACGGAATCAAGACGGAGCAGACCGTGGCGGAGTCCTCGACGGAACGGCTCAGCAACCGGGCTTCGAGCCCCCGCCGGGCGTAGAGATCCCGGAAAAGACGCCCCGAGAGGATGATCGAGATATACTGGTCGGCGGTGCAGAGGTTGAAGAAGATGCCGGCGCCGACGGTCGAAGCCACGGCCGAGAAGGTGCGGCGCACGACGCGCAGGAAGATGCCGGTGAGCGAACGCAACATGCCGCTGCCGGTCATCACGCCGCCGAAGCACATGGCGCAGAGGATCAGCCACACGGTATTGAGCATGCCGGCCATGCCGCGGGTGGCGACCAACTCGTCGAGCTGCGGGTTGCCGGTTTCGAGCGCCGTGGGGCCGAAGCAAGTCATCAACACCCCCTTGAAGCCGGCGAGGAAGTCGAGCTCGGAGACCCCGGCGATCCGGGCGACCAGGTCGGGCTGCGCGACGAGCATGGCGATGCAGGCGAAGACCGCGGCGGCGAAGAGCGTGATGAGCGCCGGGAGCTTGCGGACGATCAAGAAACCGGTGGCCAAGGGAACGAGCAACAACCACGGAGTGATGCGGAACGAAGCCCGGAGCGCCTCGGCATAGAGCGCGACGTGGGCCCCGGCCCGGTGGTCGAGCGAGAGCCCGGCGACGGTGAAGACGACGAGGGCGACGAGCATCGACGGCACGGTGGTATAGAGCATGTACCGGATGTGCGCGAAGACCTCGACGCCGACGGTGGAAGAAGCCAGCACGGTGGTGTCGGAGAGCAACGAGAGCTTGTCGCCGAAGTAAGCGCCCGAGATGATGGCCCCGGCGATCCACCCCTCGGGCAATCCCATCGCCTGGCCGATGCCCATCAAGGCGACGCCGATGGTGGCGATCGTAGTCCAAGAACTGCCGGTCATCAGAGCGACGCCGGCGCAGATCAGGCAGGTGGCGACGAGGAAGAACGACGGGTGGAGGATCTTCAAGCCGAAGTAGATCATGGTGGGAACGACGCCGCTGACCATCCATGAACCGGCGATGGCGCCGATGAGCAAGAGGATGATGATGGCCGACGCCGACGCCCGGATGTTGTCGACGATGGCCTCCTCGAGCACCGCCCACCGGCACCCGTAGAGGCCGATCGAGAGCATGACGCAGACCGAAGCGGCCGACAAGAGGGCGATCTGGCTCCCGCCGTCGATGGCCCCGCCGCCGAAGCACCGGATGACGACGCAGAGCAATGCTGTGAGCACGACCAACGGAATGGCCGAGACCCACGGAGCGGGAGACTGGCAAGGACGATTTTTCATGGAACGGAACATAACGTTTGAGCGGAACAGAGCCGGTCGGGCCGGGCCCGGAACAGACCGGAGCAGGAACCGGGCCGAAACGACCGGGGACAAAAGTAGTAAAAAAGTAAAGAAATGAAGGCGGAAGGAGAGCGGTTTCGGAGAGAGAAAGCGAGTTTGCCGGGCCGCATCGTTCGATTTTATGTATCGGGATTCCGCGAAATGACGGTGGGGCGGACGCTGTGGATCGTGGTTCTGCTGAAGCTGCTGGCGATGTTCGCCGTGCTGAAACTCTTCTTCTTCCCCGATCTGCTGGCGGGAAAAAGCCCCGAAGAACGGGCGACGCATGCGATGGAAGAACTGACGGAACGAAGAATCGAGAACTGAAAAAGAGATGGGAATGGAATATTTGCAAACGGTGGACTGGTCGCGGGCCCAGTTCGCCCTGACGGCCGTCTATCACTGGCTGTTCGTGCCGCTGACGCTCGGCCTGAGCGTGGTGGTGGCGATCATGGAGACCCGCTACTATTGCACTGGAGACGAATTCTGGCGCCGGACGACCAAATTCTGGATGCGCCTGTTCGGAATCAACTTCGCCGTAGGCGTGGCGACGGGGATCATCCTGGAATTCGAATTCGGCACGAACTGGTCGAACTACTCCTACTTTGTGGGAGACATTTTCGGAGCGCCCCTGGCCGTGGAAGGCATGCTGGCCTTCTTCCTGGAGAGCACGTTCCTGGCGGTGATGTTCTTCGGCTGGGAGAAGGTGAGCCGCGGATTCCATCTGACGTCGACGTGGCTGACGGCCCTGGGCGCCAACCTTTCGGCGCTGTGGATTCTGGTGGCCAACGCCTGGATGCAGTATCCGGTGGGGTGCCGCTTCGACCTGGAGACCGTACGCAACGAAATGACCTCGTTCCGGGAAGTGGCGCTGTCGCCTGTGGCGGTGAACAAGTTCCTGCACACGGTGGCCTCGTCGTTCACGCTGGCGGCGCTGTTCGTGGTGGGAGTGAGCGCGTGGTATCTGCTGCGCCGCCGCGAAGAGAAACTGGCCCGCGAGAGCGTGGCGGTGGCCTCGGCGTTCGGAGTACTCTTTGCGCTGGCGACGGCCCTGACGGGCGACAAGTCGGGCGCCGTGATCGCCCGGGTACAACCGATGAAACTGGCGGCGATGGAGGCGCTGTACGAAGGCGGCGAAGGGATGCCGCTGACGATCGTAGGAGCGGTGGGACGCGAAGGGCCGGGCTGCTGCAGGGCGGAGGTGCCGAAGCTGCTGTCGCTGATGAGCTTCCGCGATCCGGACGCCTATGTTCCGGGCATTCGGGAACTGCTGTACGGCGACGAGAAGCACGGCATCCTGCCGGTGGCGGAGAAGATGGCCCGCGGCCGGGAGGCGATCGCGGAACTGGCCCGCTACCGGGCGGCGAAAGAAGCGGGCGACGAAAAAACGATGGCCGAAGTCGAAGCGAAGTTCGATCCGGCGACCCCCGAAGGGGAAGAATTCCTGCGCGAGAAGTTCGCCTATTTTGGCTACGGCTATCTGGAGAATCCGCAGCAGACGGTGCCCGACGTGCCGCTGCTCTTCTACTCGTTCCGGGTGATGGTCGGAGCGGGAATCTACTTTATACTGCTGCTGGCGACGGTGTGGTGGCTGAACCGCCGCGGCCGTCTTGCCCCGAAACGCTGGCTTTTATGGAGTTGCGTATGGACGATTCCGCTGGCCTACGCGGCCTCGCAGGCGGGGTGGGTGCTGACCGAAGCGGGCCGTCAGCCGTGGGCGATTCAAGATCTGATGCCGGTGGGCGTGGCGGCGTCGAAGCTCCCGAGCGGCTCGGTGAGCACGACGTTCTTCCTTTTTCTTGCGCTCTTCACGGCCCTGCTGGCGGCCGAAATAAGCATCCTGCTGCGGCAGATCGCCCTGGGCCCCGACGGGGCCGCCGGAAACACCGAACCGAAAAAATACTGAAACGATGGATACGCTGACACTTCTGCAAAACTACTGGTGGTTCGTGATCGCCCTGCTGGGGGCGCTGCTGGTATTCCTGCTCTTCGTACAAGGCGGGCAGGCGCTGCTGCAGGTGCTGGGCCGCACGCCGGAAGAACGAGACCGGATCGTCGAAGCGCTGGGCACCAAATGGGAACTGACCTTCACGACGCTGGTAACCTTCGGCGGAGCCTTCTTTGCATCGTTCCCGCTTTTCTATTCGACCTCGTTCGGCGGAGCGTTTTATGTCTGGACGGCGATTCTTTTCAGCTTCGTACTGCAACCCGTGGCCTACGAATACCGCCGCAAGCCGGCGAACGTGTTGGGCCGAAAGACCTTCGACGTATTTCTGCAAATCAACGGAATGGCGGGGCCGCTGCTGCTGGGAACGGCCCTCTCGACCCTTTTCCGGGGAGCGCCCTTTACGGTGGAGCGCTTGAATCTGGCCGAACGGGCCGGAACGGGCGCAACGGCGATCTCGCAATGGACGACGCCGTGGTACGGACTCGATGCGCTGGCCGACGGCTGGAACGTGGTGCTGGGAATTGCGGTGCTGCTGCTGGCGATGCTGCTGGCATGCCAGTATCTGCTGGCGGTTCTGGACGACGCGGTGCTGCCTGGCCGGATCCGCCGGCTGCTGCTGCCCTTGGGAACGGGATTCGTGGTGTGCTTCGTGGCGTGGCTGGTGCGGCTGCTGCTGTCGGAAAGCTATGGAACCGATCCGGAGACGGGGATGATCGCAGCGCGGAGGTACGGATACCTGCACGGCCTGCTGGAGATGCCCTATGTAACGGTGGTGCTGGCGGCGGGCGTGGCGGCGGTGCTGTGGAGCCTGCATATGGTGTGGCGCGGCGACCGCAAGGCGATTTGGCCGGGAGGCATCGGAACGGTGCTGACGGTGCTGGCGCTGCTGCTCTGTGCGGGCTGGAACGGGACGTCCTACTATCCGTCGCTGGCCGACGTGCAGTCGTCGCTGACGATCCGCAACTCGTCGTCGAGCCTTTTTACGCTTCGGGTAATGGCCTATGTGTCGCTGGCGATACCGATCGTGGCGGCCTACGTGGCGTATGTCTGGCGGGCGCTCGGCCGCCGACCCCGGCAAGCTCCGGCCCGGCGGGAAGGAGACGGAAAAGCGGAGCCCCGCTACTGAGGCTCCGCTTTGCTTACCTGCCGGTATCGGGGGCTACTCCTCCTTTTTACCGAAAGGATACTGGTTTTGCTGCACGTCGTCGAAGCGCATGCCCTTTTCGTAGGTCTTCATGGCGCGGCGCGACATACCCATCGACGAGAAACCGCCGTCGTGGAAGAGGTT
>JAIDKM010000264.1 GCA_029051915.1 Alistipes sp.
TTACCGATAGCTGCGCGGAACTTGAGTTCGTTGAGCCAGGTGAGGTCTTTCATGAATTCCTCGCTTGAGATAACCCAAGCACCGGATACTGAGGGGAAGTAGCCCCACTGGTGGCCGGGAGCGAACATTGTAGAACCGTCGGCACGGAAAGTAGCCGAAAGGAGATACTTGTGATCGTAGTTGTAGCTGAGCTGTCCGAAGTAAGAAGTGGTGCGGTCAGCGGTGCCGAGTTCGGTTGTCGAAGTCCAGGCTTTGCCGAGCCCCATGTTGTCCCATGCCTTGTCGGCAGTGATTTCGCGGGGGAAGTAACGGTTTTTCTGAGTTGATGACTTGGCCTGCTTGTGATAGAGTTCGAAACCTACGAGAGCATAGAAATTGTTCTTTTCCTTGATGCTCCAGTCATAGGAAGCAGTGGTTGTCCAGGTGTACTGGTTGGTCTGCTTCTTCTCTACCTGAGCCACGGGAAGGGTCTGGTTCTTCTTGCCTTCGGAAGTCAGCGGGCCCCAGAAACGGTTGTCATCGCTGAATGCGAAGGTGAAGTTGCCTTCGGTGCGGAGAGTAAGACCGTTGATGGGCTTGTATTCGAGAGCTGCCTGGTTGGCGATGGTGTAAGCGTGTTTCTTTCTTACGTTGGTCTTGATGTCGTTGACAGGGTTGGTGTACTCGAACAGAGCTTCCTGGTCGGGGTCGGCTGCGCCGGGAGTCCAGAAGATGTCACCAAGTTCGCGGATACCGTTGGTCGGACGATAGCGGAGCACGTCGATGATACCGCCGGTGCCCACGTTGTCACCGCCTGCACCTTCATCACGACGATAAGACACTTTGGGGTTGAACTGGAGGGTAAGATTCGGGAGAATCTTGGTCTGCAGCTTGGTGTGGATATTGGTACGGCGAACACCTGAGCCCATGATGATACCACGGTCATCTGACTGGGTAAGAGAGATGTTGTAGCGGGTCTTGTCGTTGCCGCCGCCGATCGATACGTTGGTAGAGTAAGAGAAGGGATCGTTGCCCATCACTTCATCCTGCCAGTCGTGGGTCGGAGCGCTGCGATAGAGATCAAGGTCACGGATGTTACCGAAGTTATAACGGAAAAGTTTTGCAGAACTTGACGATTTTGAACGGCCTGTGGCGAAGTCCCACTGGTAGTCTACGAAGTCGTATGCGTTCATCAGGTCGAGCTTCTTGGAGATATGGCTGACAGAACCCTGGGCGTTGAACGAAACCTGGGTCTTGCCTTCCTGGGCCGACTTGGTGGTCACGATCACAACGCCGTTACCACCCTTGGCAC
>JAIDKM010000265.1 GCA_029051915.1 Alistipes sp.
AGACTACGTTGGCCAACATCATCGCCAACGAGATGGGGTCGCAGCTGCGCATCACTTCGGGGCCCGTGTTGGACAAGCCGGGCGATCTGGCCGGTCTGCTCACGAACCTCAATCCGGGCGACGTGCTCTTCATCGACGAGATCCATCGGCTCAGCCCCATCGTCGAGGAGTACCTCTATTCCGCTATGGAGGATTATAAGATCGACATCGTCCTCGACAAGGGCCCTTCGGCTCGGTCGATCCAGATCGAGTTGGCTCCCTTTACGTTGATCGGCGCCACGACGCGCAGCGGTCTGCTCACTTCGCCGCTCCGGGCCCGGTTCGGCATCCAGTGCCATCTGGAGTACTACGACGCTCCCGTGTTGGCCGGCATCGTCCGGCGGTCGGCTCGGATTCTCGACGTCTCGATCGACGACGACGCGGCGCACGAGGTCGCTTTGCGTTCGCGCGGCACGCCTCGTATCGCCAATGCCTTGTTGCGGCGCGTGAGGGACTTCGCCATGGTCAAGGGCGAGGGACATATCGACCTCGAAATCACTCGGTTCGCACTCTCGGCGCTCAACATCGATTCGCGGGGTCTCGACCGCATGGACAACAAGATCCTCTCCACCATCATCGAGAAGTTCGGCGGGGGCCCCGTGGGTCTGAATACCGTCGCCACGGCCGTCGGCGAGGAGGCCGGTACGGTCGAGGAGGTCTACGAGCCGTTCCTCATCAAGGAGGGTTTCCTCAAGCGTACGCCTCGCGGCCGCGAGGTTACCGAGTTGGCTTACAGGCATCTGGGCTTCGATACGCCTCGGGCGGACGATACTTTGTTCTGATATGGAAATCAATATCGATAAGGAGTTGTGTATTCGGTGCGGCCGATGCGTTAGGGTGTGTCCCTCGCTCGTCTTCGCACAGCCGCAGGCGCACGCCGCCGTTGCGGTCGACGCTCCGGAGAATTGCATCGCCTGCGGCCATTGCATGGCCGCTTGTCCCGCGGGGGCCGTGTCGCATTCCGCATTTCCGCCCGAAAGGGTGCATCCCGTCGACCGGACATCGTTGCCGACGCCCGAGCAGTTTTTGCTCTTATGCAAGGCTCGTCGTTCGAATCGGGCGTTGAGCCGCCGTCCCGTGCCGTCGGAGTTCATCGACCGGATCCTCGATGCGGCGCATTGCGCTCCGACCGCCAGCAATCTCCAGCAGGTAGGTTATACCGTGTTGACCGACCCGGCCGACTTGCGGTTCGTCGTCGAGTATACGCTCGGCTTCTGCCGCCGCATGCTCCGGTTGCTCGAAATGCCGGTGGTCGGTGCGATCGTCCGCAAATGCGTGAAGGGGGCCGATCGTTACCGGCAGTCGATCCGTCGCTTGCTCGACGAATACGATCGGCAGGGCATCGACCGCGTTTTGCGCGGCGCCACGGCTCTGATCTTCATCCATACGCCTGCCGATAGCCGCTTCGGCGCCATCGACAGCCAGCTGGCTTACCAGAACGGGTCGTTAATGGCCGAAACGCTCGGCGTGAGCCAGATCTATACAGGTTTCGTCTTGACCGCTTGCCGGAGCGACCGGAAGCGGCGGTTGGCCCGGTATCTCGGAATCGCAGGCACCATCCACGCCGGCATGGCGCTCGGCATGCCGGAATTCGTGTTTCCCGGTTACACGGAGAAAAAACCGCTCGACGTCGTAAGACGATAGCTTCCGGGCGCGGTATTTGTTTCGTGCGATGGCAAAACGACCGTCGCATGAATACTCCTCTCGATCTCGAAGCGTTGCGTTATCACAGCGAGCCGCGCCCCGGTAAAATCGGCGTCGAATCCCTTAAGCCCAGCCAGACGCAGCACGATCTCGCCTTGGCTTATTCGCCCGGCGTCGCCGCTCCGGCCCGCGCTATCGCGGCTTGCCCGGACGACGTCTATCGTTATACGGGCAAGGGCAACCTCGTGGGGGTGATCTCCAACGGCTCGGCCGTGTTGGGCCTGGGTCATATCGGCGCTTTGGCCTCCAAGCCCGTCATGGAGGGTAAAAGTATGTTGTTCAAGCGCTTCGCCGGCATCGACGCTTTCGATATCGAGGTCGACGAATCCGATCCCGAGGCTTTCATCCGCATCGTCAAGGCCATCGCTCCCACTTTCGGGGGCATCAATCTGGAGGATATCAAGGCTCCCGAGTGTTTCTTGATCGACGAGCGCCTGCGTCGCGAGTTGGACATCCCCGTCATGCACGACGACCAACACGGCACGGCCATCATCGTCTCCGCCGCCGTCATCAACGGCGCAAGAATCGCCGGCAAGGAGATCGCCCGGCTCCGCGTGGTCATCAACGGCGCCGGGGCTGCCGCCATCGCTTGTGCCCGGATGTTCCTCACGCTCGGCATTCCGCGCGGGCAGATCGTGCTTTGCGACAGTCGGGGCGCCGTAACCCGTTATCGCCGCGACCTCAATCCGCAGAAGGAGGAGTTCGCCACTTCGCGGCGGATCGCTTCCCTTGCCGAGGCTTTGCAGGGCGCCGACCTCTTTCTCGGGGTCTCGAAGGCCGACGTCCTCACGACCGCTATGATCCGTACGATGGCCGACAACCCCATCGTCTTGGCCCTCGCCAATCCCGATCCCGAGATCGCTTACGACAAGGCCATGCGGTCGCGTCCCGATATCATCTTCGCTACCGGACGGTCGGACTTTCCCAACCAGGTCAACAATGTCTTGGGGTTTCCGTTTCTCTTTCGCGGGGCGCTCGACGTGCGGGCTTCGCAGATCGACGACTCCATGAAGCTCGCCGCCGCCGATGCGTTGGCCGGGTTGGCCCGGCAGCCCGTTCCCGAGAGCGTCTTGCGGGCTTACGGGCTCGATCGGTTGGAGTTCGGGCGGGATTATCTGATTCCCAAGCCGCTCGATCCGAGACTTTTGCGCACAGTCTCCACCGCCGTGGCTCGGGCCGCTGTCAGCTCGGGCGTCGCCCGCCGGCCCATCGACGATTGGGCCGCCTATGCCGAGGGGTTACGATAGCACCAGGGCTGTGAATTCTTCGACCGGCATCGGGCGGACTTCGCAGTCGCCGATTCCCGCCGGGAGGACAATGCGCAGCGTGCCGTCTTCGTTTTTCTTGTCTTTGCCGATCTCTTTGACCAGCCGGCGCAGCTCCACCGGCGGCGTCAGGTCGAATCCCAGCGCCAGCAGCAGCCCGACAATGCGGTCGCGGTCGTCCGGAGCCAGCAGCCCCATCTTCACCGCCACGTCGGCGATCATGGCCGTACCCACGGCCACCGCTTCTCCGTGGTTCAGCTGCGGGGTGCATTTTTCGATCGCATGGGCCAGCGTGTGCCCCAGGTTCAGCTTGCGGCGTTCGCCCGTTTCGCGTTCGTCGCGTTCCACGATGTCGGCTTTGACACGTATCGACGCCGATATGGCGTCCGAGAGCAGGTCGGTGTTGCGGCGCAGCGTCTCGAACGAGCTCTGTTCCAGACGCGCGAAGAGCGAGGCGTCGGCTATGATGGCCGTTTTCACCACTTCGGCCAGGCCCGCGCGGAATTCCCGGTCGGGCAGGGTGCGCAGCAGCGCCGGGTCGCAGATCACGAAACGCGGTTGGGTGAAGGTGCCCGCCATGTTCTTGTAGCCGTCGATGTTCACTCCGTTCTTGCCGCCGACCGATGCGTCTACCTGCCCCAGCAGGGTCGTGGGGATGAATCCGAATTGCAGGCCGCGCATGTAGGTCGAGGCGGCGAATCCCGCCACGTCGGTTACGATGCCGCCGCCAGCCGCCAGCACGAATGTGTTGCGGTCTGCGCCCAGTTCGATGAAGCGGCGGTAGATCGTTTCCACGGTCTGCAGGGTCTTGATGCTCTCGCCCGCTCCGATCAGCACCCGTTCGTAGTTTTCCAGCAGCGGCCGGTAGAGCCGGTCGATCGTCGCATCGCATACCGCCACGATCCGCCGGCCTTCGGGCAGGACTCCCGGCAGCAGATCTTCGGCCGGGCCGATGTATATTTCGCTTTCTTCCCGTACGTTGAACGTGGGTTCCATACTTCTCTCGGTTTTTCGCGTCGCACAAATTTAGTATAATTCGCAGTCTTATACAACATGGAACGCCGGCTCCGTCCGAAAGTGTCTTATTTCGGCCCGTTCGGCGCCTCTTCGATTTTTAATTCTCTATTTTGTTAATTCTTCGCTCCGTTTTTTCTACCTTTGCACCGTAAATATCGATTCCATGCAAAAATTGCGTAACATCGCCATCATCGCCCATGTCGACCACGGCAAGACCACGCTCGTCGACAAGATGATTCTGGCAGGCCATATCTTGCGCGACAACGCCAAGCAGAGCGGCGAACTCATCCTCGACAACAACGATCTGGAGCGCGAGCGGGGCATCACGATCCTCTCGAAGAACGTTTCGGTCATCTATAAGGATTACAAGATCAACATCATCGACACCCCGGGCCATGCCGACTTCGGCGGCGAGGTCGAGCGCGTGTTGAACATGTGCGACGGCGTGTTGCTTTTGGTCGACGCTTTCGAGGGCACCATGCCGCAGACTCGTTTCGTCTTGCAGAAGGCCCTCGCGCTGGGTAAGAAGCCCATCGTCGTCGTCAACAAGGTCGACAAACCCAATTGTCGGCCCGAGGTCGTCAACGAGCAGGTCTTCGATCTGAAGTTATCGCTCGCCGCCACCGAGGCGCAGCTCGATTACAAAACCATCTACGGCGCGGCGAAG
>JAIDKM010000266.1 GCA_029051915.1 Alistipes sp.
CGCCCCAGCGATAGACGCCCTCGTCGCACGAGCGGAAAACGAGGTCTTCCGAGACGGTGTGTTCCGTTCGGGCCTGGCGGAGCGTGAAGTAGGAGAGGGGCAGGAAATCCTGATCGAGCGTCATGGCGTCGTCGGAATACTGGTAGGCGGTGATCGACGAGACGGAGTAGCGCTCGGTGTCGTAGCGGATCGTGAGTCCGTCGCTCAGAGCCGTGCGGCGGTAACCCGCGGGATCGTTGTAGCGGATTTCGCCCGGGCGGATGACCGTTTGGCCCTCGCGCACGAGTTCTTCGCCGGCATAGGCGTAGGGGTAGCCGTCCTGATCGAGAAGCGAGAAGGCGAAGGTGTTGTCGATCCGCAGACCCTTGCGGCTGCGCCACTGGAGCTTGAAGCGCCCGCCGCCCGACTGCTCGCCGTCGCACAGACGTCCGGTCGCGAGGTTTTCGAAGAAGCCGTCCGACCGGGTGTAGAAGCATGAGACGGCTGTTCCCAGCCCGGGCGCCGGCAGGGCGTAGACTCCGGCCCGCAGGCGCAGGGTGTTGCCGCTACCGTATTCGGCCATCAGCCGCACGCCCTGGTAGGAGAGCGGCGAGAGAGTATAGACGTTGATCAGGCCGCCCATCGTGTTGCGGCCGTAGAGGGTCGACTGGGGGCCGCGCAGGATCTCGATCCGTTCGATGTCGGCCAGTTCGGTGTCGTAGCAGTCCTTGTTCATCACCGGCACGTTGTCGACGTTCATTCCCATGACGGGCTGGTCGATCCGAGCCCCGAGTCCCCGCACGTAGATCGACGAGGTCATGCGCGATCCGTAGTCGGGAATATGGAGGTTGGGTACCCGTTGCGAGAGGTTTTTCACGGCGTTCACGTGTTCCTGCGCGACGGCCCGGCTGCCGAGGATCGTCGCGGCGACCGGCTGCGACCGCAGCACCAGCCCCTGCTTGATCGCCGTAACCTGCACCTTGTCGACCAGAATCGTCGTGTCGGCATCAGTGCGTTCCTCGTCGGGATGGGCGGCGAGGGAGGGAGCGAAGAAGAGGAACAGCACGGGAAGCAGTCGGCGCATCTTATTCGTGATGGTAGGGTTCGTTGTTGAGGATCGTGAAGGCGCGGTAGATCTGTTCGGCGAAGATCGCCCGCACGATCTGGTGCGAGAAGGTCATGCGCGAGAGCGAGAGTTTCGCATCGGCCCGGGCGTAGACCTCGTCGGAGAATCCGTAGGGGCCGCCGATGACCATGAC
>JAIDKM010000267.1 GCA_029051915.1 Alistipes sp.
CACCGGAGGTTCTCACCTTCTGCGGACAGCGCATCTTCATCGCCCACGGCGACAATTTGAACATCCGCAGACAGCCGATGCTGAAACTCCTCAACCATATCTTCCGCTCCCGGGCGCTCCGTTGGTTCTTTTCGCGGGCCGTCCATCCCGATTCGTTCTTGCGGTTCGGACAGTGGTGGAGCGGCCGTTCCAGGAAAGCGCATCGTCGCGGGGGCTCTCCCGACATCGCTTGGACGGAGCCTCTGATCGCTTTCGCCCGCAGCTTCCTCGCCGCCCATCCCGATTCGCCGGTCGACCACTTCGTCTTCGGGCACATGCACGTCGCCCGCGACTTCCGCGACGGCACGCTGCATACCCTCCACCTGGGTTGTTGGGAGTCGGATCCGACCTACGCCGTGCTCGACAGCGACGGCAGCCTCACCCTCAAATCTTTCGAGCCATGAAGCAGTACCTCGATCTCTTGCGGCGCATCAAGACGGAGGGCGTCGTCCGCGGCGACCGCACCGGCACCGGCACCCGGAGCGTCTTCGGCCATCAGATGCGCTTCGACTTGCAGGAGGGCTTTCCCCTGTTGACTACCAAAAAGGTCTTCCTCAAGGGGGTCATCCACGAGTTGCTGTGGTTCTTGCAGGGCGACACCAACATCCGCTACCTCGTCGAGAACGGCGTCCATATCTGGGATAACGACGCTTTCCGCTTCTACGGCGAGTTGTGCGCCGCGCGCGGCATCCGGCCGTTGGAGCGCGCGGCGTTCCTCGCCGCCGCCGGCTCCGATTCTCCCATCGAGGGCTACCGCTACGGCGACCTCAACCACGTCTACGGTTACCAGTGGCGTTCATGGCCGCGGCCCGACGGTGCTGCCGTCGACCAGATCGCGCAGGCCGTCGACCTCATCCGCCGCAACCCCGAGTCGCGGCGCATCCTCGTCTCCGCCTGGAACGTCGCCGAGGTCGAGGAGATGGCTTTGCCGCCTTGCCACGTCTTGTTCCAGTTCTACGTCGCCGAGGGGCGGCTCTCGTGCCAGCTCTACCAGCGCAGCGCCGACACCTTCCTCGGCGTGCCGTTCAACATCGCCTCCTACGCCTTGCTCACGTTGATGATCGCGCAGGTCTGCGGCTTGCAGCCCGGCGAGTTCATCCATACGTTGGGCGACACGCACCTCTACCTCAACCACTCGGAGCAGGCCGACACGCAGCTCGCCCGCACTCCGCGCCGCCTGCCCTCCATGCACCTCAACCCCGATGTGAAATCCGTCTTCGACTTCCGTTACAGCGATTTCACCCTCGAGAACTACGATCCTTGGCCCGCCATCCAGGCTCCCATGTCGTTTTAAATCCAGCCGCCCATGATCTCCATCATCGTCGCCGTGGCCGAAAACGGCGTGATCGGCAATAACAATTCGCTGCTGTGGCATATCCGCGAGGATCTGCAGCACTTCAAGGCCATCACTTCGGGCCACCCCGTCGTCATGGGCCGCAAAACGTTCGAGTCGCTCGGGCGGCCGCTTCCCAACCGGCGCAACATCGTCATCTCGCGGCAGCAGCCGGAGTTCCCCGGTTGCGAGGTCGTTCACTCCTTGGAGGAGGCTCTGGCGCTCTGCCCGCCCGACGAGGAGGTCTTCATCATCGGCGGCGCCCAGATCTACGCCGCGGCGCTCCCGCTCGCCGACCGCTTCTACCTCACGCGCGTGGAGCATGCCTACGAGGGCGACACACGCTTTCCCGAGTGGGACCCGGCTCCGTGGCGGCTCGTCGCCTCCGAGCGGTTCGACCGGGGCGCCGACTACCCCTACCCTTTCTCGTTCGAAACCTACGAGCGGCAGTAAAGTCCGCCCGCAGCGGCAAATCCGCCCGAATACGTATTTATACCACCGCGCAATCCGGCGAAAACCAGTACCTTTGCTTCCGCAAAGGTTTTCGCATATGGCAGCTACGGGTAAATATTTCGACATGCTCATGGAGGACGTGCGGTTCCGCGAGGGGCTCAACTCCTGCATGAACTGCGGCGTCTGCACAGGCGTCTGCCCCGCTGCGGAGTTCTACAACTACGACCCGCGGCAGATCGTCTCCATCGTGCAGACGCGCGACGAGGAGGCCATCGAACGGCTCTTGAAAAGCGACACCATCTGGTATTGCGGCGAGTGCATGTCGTGCCGGCCCCGTTGTCCGCGCGGCAACACCCCGGGCTACGTCATCCAGGCGCTGCGTACCTTGTCTCAGAAGCTGGGTTTCTTCACCGAGAGCGAAAAGGGACGCCAGCAGCTGGCCCTCAAGCGCATCATCGGCGACAACATCCTGCGCACTGGTTATTGCATCGTCCCGCGGCTCGTCCGGCCCGAGTTGCATCCCGAGCAGGGTTCCGTCTGGAAGTGGGTCTTCGACCACGACAAGGAGATCTTCGCACAGTTCACGCCCGTCTACATGCGCCACGGCGCCGGAGCCTTGCGGCGCCTCGACGAGGAGTCGCTCGCCGAGCTCGACCGCATCTTCGAGGTCAGCGGCGGCAAGGCGATGTTCGAGACGATCGAGCAGCATTCCGACCGCAAGGCCCGCGAAATGGGTTATGCCGAGGGCGCAACCCAAGAATATATGATGGACGTCTTCCTGAACAACAGCAACGAGCATTATTGACCGCCGCCATGAAACGCAACTCCTGGAAAGAGTACCAGAAACAGATCGCCGACGACCGGTATTACTACGCCCGCAGCTGCATCCGGCAGAACTTCTTCCCCGGCAGCGAAAAGGCGTTCATCGACATCTTGCAGAACGACCTGGGCCGCGACTTGCTCGACGACCCCAAGCATTCGTCTTGCACCGGCATCGGTTACCACTCCGACATCGTGCCGCTCGAAAC
>JAIDKM010000268.1:0-5156 GCA_029051915.1 Alistipes sp.
GAGTAACCGAACCGCCGCCCTACATCCTTCCCGACTTCATCCTCGATTATCCGGCCGGACGTTCCCACCTTTCGCTCAACTCCTACAACGTCCCCGAGGTACGGATCAACCGCCGTTACGTCGAGATGATCCGCGACATGGTGTCGTCGGACGGCAGCGTCAAGGAGAAGGACAAGGAAGCGATCCAGTTCGTCAAGAGCAAGATCGACTCGGCCAAGTGGTTCATCTCGGCCATCCGGCAGCGGCACGATACGCTGATGCGGACGATGCAGACCATTCTGGACTACCAGCAGGAGTATTTCAAGGACGGCGACCAGTCCAAGCTGAGGCCTATGATCCTCAAGGACATAGCCGATCGTACGGGGCTCGATGTCTCGACCATTTCGCGCGTGGTCAACAGCAAATACGTGCAGACGCAGTTCGGCATCATCCTTCTGAAGTCGCTCTTTTCCGAGGCGATGCAGACCGAGAGCGGCGAGGAGGTCTCCAGCTACGAGATCAAGAATATCCTTCAGCAGTGCATCGACGAGGAGGATAAACGCCGGCCGTTGACCGACGAGACGCTGATGGACATTCTCAACTCCAAAGGCTACCGCATCGCCCGACGCACGGTGGCCAAGTACCGCGAGATGCTCAATATTCCCGTCGCACGCCTCCGCAAACAGATTTGATAGGGTGCAAGTTCCGGATCGAATCTTCCGCCCCGCAACTTTTCACCTTCTACCCGAATAAGCCTTTTGTCCGAATGAAGCCTCTCACCCAAGCCGCCCATGCCCTCTCCTGGGCTCTGCATCCGTTTTTGCTGCCGCTCTATCTGGTGGTTTTTCTGCTGATATGCACTCCTTTCGCGTATTATCCGAGCGGCATGAAGTTCTACCTTGCGTGGGTGATCGTGCTCTATGCCATGCTCGTTCCCGTGTTGGGGCTGGGCGTGCTTCGTTCGCTGGGGCGTATTTCCGATTTTCGGATCGACGAGCGGAACGAGCGTCGCTGGCCGTTATTGATCGGCACGCTTTGCTATGTGCTTTGCGCCATGACGCTCGCCAAACTTCCGGCGACCGTTTTCTTGCGTAAGTTCATGTTGGCGGCGGCTTGTTCCGAGGCCATGTGCTTCGTCGTCTCGTTCTATTGGAAGATCAGCCTGCACCTCACGGCGATGGGGGCCGCCGTGGCGTTGTTGTTGATTATGAGTATCGTCGATCCGGGACGGTCGCTTGTGCCCCTCGTCTTGGCCGTGTTTGGTGCCGGAGCGCTGGCTTCCGCCCGGCTTTACCTGGGTTGCCACAACGGGCTGCAGATACTCGCCGGCTTCTGCGGCGGCTTCGGCATCGCCGTCATGGCATTGCTGTTTTTGTAAGCCCCCCGATTATAACGAAAGCCCCGGCCTGTCAGGCCGGGGCTTTCGGGTTTTCATACGCACCCTTGTGCGAGCATGGCGTTGGCGACCTTCATGAAGCCGCCGATGTTGGCACCGACGACGTAGTTGACATAGCCGTCGGGCTGGGTGCCGTACTGGACGCAGACGGCGTGGATGTTGCGCATGATTTCGTGCAGCTTGGCGTCCACCTCTTCGGGTGTCCACCTCAGACGCATCGAGTTCTGACACATTTCGAGGCCCGAGGTGGCGACGCCTCCGGCATTCGACGCCTTGCCCGGGGCGTAGAGCAGCCGGTGTTGCTGGAAGATCCGGATCGCTTCGGGCGTCGAGGGCATGTTGGCTCCCTCGACGACGCACAGGCAGCCGTGGTCGACCAGAGCCTGTGCGTCCTGGCTGTTCAGTTCGTTTTGCGTGGCACAGGGCATGGCAACATCGCACGGAACGTTCCACGGCCGTTCGCCGGGGTGGTAGGCCGCCTGCGGATAGCGGTCGGCGTACTCCTTGATGCGGCCGCGGAAGACGTTCTTCAGTTCCATGACGTATTCCAGTTTCTCGGCGTCGATTCCCTCGGGATCGTGGATGAAGCCCGACGAATCGGAGAGCGTCAGCACCTTGGCACCCAGCTGCGTCGCCTTTTCGCAGGCATATTGCGCCACGTTGCCCGAGCCCGAGATGCAGACCGTCTTGCCCGCCAGCTTGTCGCCGCGCGTGGCGAGCATCTCCTCGGCAAAGTAGCATACTCCGTAGCCTGTCGCTTCCGGACGCAGAGGGCTGCCTCCCCAGTCGCGGCCCTTGCCCGTGAGCGTACCCGTGAATTCGTCGCGCAGACGCTTGTATTGGCCGAACAGATAACCTATTTCGCGACCGCCCACTCCGATGTCGCCTGCCGGCACGTCGGTATCCTGCCCGATGTGGCGCTGCAGTTCGGTCATGAACGATTGGCAGAACTTCATCACTTCGTTGTCCGACCGGCCTTTGGGGTTGAAATCCGCACCGCCCTTGCCGCCGCCCATCGGCAGGGTCGTCAGGCTGTTTTTGAACGTCTGTTCGAATGCCAGGAACTTCAGGATCGAGAGGTTGACCGACGGGTGGAATCGGATGCCGCCCTTGTAGGGGCCGATGGCGCTGTTCATCTGTACGCGGTAGCCGCGGTTGATCTCGATTTCGCCCTTGTCGTTGAGCCACGGTACGCGGAAGATGACCACGCGTTCGGGCTCGGCGATGCGTTCGAGAATCTTCATCTTCTGCAGCACGGGGCTGGCGACGATGTGGGGTGCCAGCGATTCGGCCACTTCGCACACGGCCTGATGGAACTCCGGTTCGTTGGGGTTGCGCGCCACGAGCTGCGCCATGAAATCTTCGACGAATTGTTCGGGTGATGGAATCATAGGGACTTTTTTTGAGGGTTTCGATCTCAAAAATACTCCCTTCGGACAGGTTTTGCAAATTCTTTAAAAAGTGCGGACGCTCGCGAGATCTTCTTTCGGGCCGATTTGCTTCGGGTTCGTATGCCGGCGGGGCTTCGTTGCTTAGAGATAGTAACGGAAATGCGGGATTCCGGGCGAATCCGACATTTATCAAAAACTTATCAACGTTTTGCCGGAGAGTCCTATTCCCAGAGCCGGGTTTCATAAATAAAAGCAGCCCGCAGATGCTGGACGCAGCGCACGGGGAAGGCGTAAGTCCGGTTGTTGCTGTACATCGGGTACATGTAGTACGAGCGAAGACCGAACTGGCTCGCACCGGTATCGCCGGCAGCATAGGAGGAAGAAGACCAGCACCAACCACCATCGCCGACACTCGTCAGGTCTCCCGTCGTACGGTTGCGGTAGCCCGAAGCAGGCGTATGAAGCAATCGCTGGCATGAATGCCGGAAAGAGCGGCTTGCGAATTTCGCCCGGGCCGGCGGCGGGGGCGCATCGAAGATGCGAGCCGTCCCTGGGCGGCAAGGCTTCAAGCCTTGCCTATTCAAAAGAGACAAGCTCTCCGACAGACTGATGTGTATACCGACCCTCGTTTTTTGAAAGATCCTTTTCTAAAAACCGGACTCTTAGGCCGGGGATTGCTGAATCTGCGAACCGCGCTGACAGAAACCGTGATTCCCGCCACTCCGGGTCGGAAGACTGCTTTTACTTTCGGCGGCGGATTTATTTTGCGAACTGGAATCCGATGTAGACGTTCTCGTACTTTTCGAGCAAGCTGCTCAGGGCCGAAAGCGACTGGATTTTGCTTCCGAGGGCCGTTATCATGTCGACGAGTTTGGTTACCGGGAATACCAGCTGCAGTTCGTTGCCGCTCAGATAGGCATGGCCCGCCACGGTGCCCAGGTCGAATTTGCCTTTGGCGAAGTGCAGCGCGGATGCCGTGCGTCGCCGCATCGAATTCATAGGTGCCGTCGAGGGTCTGCGAGCCGAAAGTCGCCGTGAAGGTCTCTTCCTTGTCGAAAACGAAACTGCATGCGCCGGGTTCGATTCCAGCCAGCAGGTAGATTTTTTCGAGTTTTTCGGTCAGGGTCGATTCGAGCGCGGCACCGCTCAGGTCGCTGAGCGTATCTTCGCCTTCGAGTTTGGCGCCGGGCGCCGTATAGCACCACGTTCCCACGATGGCGTAGCGGGTCAGTTGTCCGTCCGTCGCCTGATCCGCAACGTTGGTAACGATTTTTTTCAGCAAGTCGGCCCAGTTTTGGGCGACGGCAGGGCCTGCAACCGAAAGCAGCAGGGCCAGCACAAGAAGTCTCTTCATGAATCGATGGTGTTACAGGGTTTCCAGTTCTTTCAGCCAGCTTGCGGCCGAGGCGTCCGACGGCATGCGCCAGTCGCCGCGCGGCGACAGCGCCACCGACCCGACTTTGGGGCCGTCGGGCATGGCCGAGCGTTTGAATTGTTGGGCGAAGAAGCGGCGGAAGAAGACGCAGAGCCATTTGTGGATCGCCGTCCGGTCGTAGCTGCCGCGGAATGCCGTCTCGGCCAGAAACAGGATCTTGGCCGGGCCGTAGCCCAGACGCAGGAAGTTGTAGAGGAAGAAGTCGTGGAGTTCGTAGGGGCCCACCAGATCCTCGGTCTTCTGGGCGATGGCTCCCTGCTTGTCGGCCGGCAGCAGCTCGGGGCTCACCGGCGTGTCGAGGATATCCAGAAGCGTCGCCCGGGCGGTGTCGTCGGTTTCGGTCTCGGCCGCCCGGCGCACCAGGTGGCGCACCAGCGTCTTGGGTACCGAGGCGTTCACACCGTACATCGACATCTGGTCGCCGTTGTAGGTGGCCCAGCCTAAGGCCAGTTCGCTCAGGTCGCCCGTGCCGACGACCAGTCCGTTTTCCATGTTGGCAACGTCCATCAGAATCTGCGTGCGTTCGCGGGCCTGTGCGTTTTCATAGGCTGCCGTCCGGTCGTCGGGGCTCATGCCGATATCTTTCATGTGCTGGATGCAGGCATCGCGGATCGGGATCTCGCGAACGGTTACTCCGAGCCTGCGCATCAGCTCCAGGGCGTTGCGGTAGGTGCGGTCGGTCGTGCCGAATCCGGGCATGGTGATGCCCACGATGCCCGTGCGCTCCAGCCCCAGGAAGTCGAAAGCCCGGACGGCAACCAGCAGAGCCAGCGTCGAGTCGAGACCGCCCGAAATGCCGACCACGGCCCGTTTGCAGCCGGTATGGCGCAGCCGCTGGGCCAGCCCGTGCGCCTGCATGCGGAAAATCTCCTCGCAGCGTTCGTTGCGGTCGTCCTCGTCTTTGGGGACGAACGGCAGCGGATCTATGTCGCGGTCAAGGGCCTGTCTCGTATAC
>JAIDKM010000268.1:5166-13252 GCA_029051915.1 Alistipes sp.
GATCTCCATCTCGATGACGGTGTTCTCCGCCGCGGTTTCGTGCTGGCGGAACGAGGTGTTGCGCCGCCGCTCGAAATCGATCCGTTCGATGTCCACGTCGGCGACGACCAGCTGTTCTTCGGATGAAAAACGTTCCGCTTCGCGCAGGATCGTGCCGTTTTCGGCGATGATGCCGTTGCCGGCGAATACGAGGTCGGTGGACGATTCGCCCATGCCGGCGGAGCAGTAGACGTAGGCTCCGAGCGTGCGGGCCGACTGCTGGGCGACCAGCTGGCGCAGGTAGGCGTGTTTGCCCACCGCCTCGGGCGATGCCGAAAGGTTGAAAACGACTTTGGCCCCGTTGAGCGCCAGATGCGACGAGGGGGGAACGGCCGTCCAGAGGTCTTCGCAGATCTCGGCGCCGAACTCCGTGCCGTTCACCTCGAACGTGAGGTCGGTGCCGAAGTCGGCCTGTTGTCCGGCCGCGGCGATCCGCTCCTCCGAAATTCCGGCGCCCGATGCGAACCAGCGGTTTTCGTAGAATTCCGAATAATCGGGGATGTAGCTCTTGGGCACCACGCCCAGAATACGGCCCTGCGTAAGCACTACGGCGCAATTGTAGAGTGTCGTGCCGTGGCGCAGCGGAGCCCCGACCAGAATCGCGAGCGGCAGCTTGCGCGTGGCGCGCACGATCTCCTCCAACGCTTCGTCGGCCGCATCGAGCAGGGTCGACTGCAGCAGCAGGTCGCCGCAGGTGTAGCCCGTTACGGCCAGTTCGGGAAACGCGACGATTTCGACGCCTCGCCGGGCCGCCTCCTCAGCCAGCGCGACGATCCGCTCTGCATTGTATTCGCAGTCGGCGACCCGTACATGCGGTATGGCGGCCGCCACTTTCAGAAAACCGAAATTATCCATATCTTTTTTATTCAGCCCACAGCTGTGCGAGGTTGAGAATCACCTGCTGGGCCTTGTGCATGGTCGTCAGCGAGCAGTATTCGAATTTGCCGTGGAAGTTCATGCCGCCCGTGAAAAGGTTGGGGCAGGGCAGGCCCATGAACGAAAGCCGGGCACCGTCCGTTCCGCCGCGGATAGGCCGCACGAGCGGTTTCACGCCGGCCATTTCCATTGCCTGCAACGCCTTGTCGATCACCTGCGGATGAGGTTCGACCATCTTGCGCATATTGAAATACTGGTCGCGGATCGTCAGCGTCAGCACGTCGTCGCCGTACTTCTTCTTGAGCAGGTCGACGGCCGCCCACATGAAGACTTTCTTCTGTTCGAACTTCTCGGCATCGTGGTCGCGGATGATGTAGCTCACCGTCGCTTTTTCGACCGTGCCGTTGAGGCCCACGCAGTGGTAGAATCCTTCGTAGCCCTCGGTATGTTCGGGTTTTTCGGCTTCGGGCAGCATGCTCTGCAGGTCGCACGCCACCTCGATCGCGTTGATCATCTTGCCTTTGGCGTAGCCCGGGTGTACGTTGCGGCCCTGGATTTCGATCTTGGCGCTCGCGGCGTTGAAGTTCTCGTATTCCAGTTCGCCCTCCATGCCGCCGTCGACCGTGTAGGCGAAGTCGGCGCCGAAAGCCGCCACGTCGAAGTAGTCCACGCCGCGTCCCACCTCCTCGTCGGGGGTGAAGCCGATGCGGATCTTGCCGTGTTTGTGCTCGGGGTGGGCGAGCAGGTATTCGGCGGCCGTCATGATCTCCGCCACGCCTGCCTTGTCGTCGGCTCCCAGCAGGGTCGTGCCGTCGGTGTGGATCAGGGTGTGGCCTTTGAAAAAGGCCAGTTCCGGGAAGTCGGCCACGCGCATGGTCAGGTGTCCGTTCAGCACGATGTCGCCGCCGTCGTACTCCTCGACGATGCGGGGCTTGACGTCCTTGCCGCTCATGTCGGGCGAAGTGTCCACATGGGCGATGAAACCGATCGTCGGGGCGTTCTCGCAGCCCGGCGTCGCCGGGATCGTGCCCATCACATAGCCGTAGCGATCCATCGACACTTCGGTCATGCCGAGTGCCGTCATCTCGTCGCGCAGCGCGGCCAGCAGCACCTTCTGTTTCTCGGTCGAGGGAAACGCGGCGCTCTCCTCGGACGACTGCGTGTCGTAGGAGACATATTTCAGGAAACGTTCTTGCAGTTCCATCTATCTTCGATTCTTAATTTTTCGTTTTTAATTTCGTCGTGTGCCATGCGAAGTAGCCGATCAGCAGCAGATACATGACCAGCCCTGTCCATTCGGCCGCGTTCGATGCGGCCCAGTCCGAGAGGAACAAGTCCACGTCGGCGAACTTCAGGATGGCGCTCACCACGCCCATCAGCGCGCCGCCGGCGATGAATCCCGAGGCGATCAATGTGCCGCGGTCGAAGCGCGCCTTGTTCAGCGTCTCGTCCTTCGAGCGGGTCGACACGAACCATGCCACCAGACCGCCCACCACCAGCGGAGCATTCAGCTCCATGGGGATGAACATGCCCAGCGCGAATGCCAGCGCCGGAATGTCGAGCACCGTGAGCAGCAGAGCCAGCATCGCGCCGCAGAAATAGAGCATCCACGGGGTTTGCCCGCCGGTCATCAGCGGTTGGATCACCGCTGCCATCGCATTGGCCTGCGGCGCTACGAGCGCTCCTTCGCCGACGAATCCGTAGGATTTGTTCAGCACGATCATCACGCCGGCCACGGTCGCGGCGGCGACGAGCGTGCCGAGGAACTTCCAGCTCTCCTGTTTGCGGGGCGTGGTGCCGAGCCAGTAGCCGATCTTCAGGTCGGTGATGAATCCGCCGGCCATCGAAAGGGCCGTGCAGACTACGCCGCCGATGACCAGTGCGGCCGTCATGCCCGTCGAGCCGCTCAGTCCGACGCTTACCAGAATCAGCGACGAGAGGATCAGGGTCATCAGCGTCATGCCCGAGACGGGGTTGGTGCCTACGATGGCGATGGCGTTGGCCGCCACGGTGGTGAAGAGGAACGAAATGACGAAGACCACCAGGATCGCCGTGATCGACTGTACCCAGCCGTCCAGCAGTCCGAAGTGGAAGAATACGAAAATCGAGATCAGCGTGGCGACCAGAATCGTCAGAATGCGTTTCATCGACAGGTCGCGGTCGGTGCGGGCCGTGGCTGCCGGCTGCGACTTGCCGCTGCCCAGCTCCGAAACGGCCAGTCCGACGGCCTGCCGGATGATCTTCGACTGCTTGACGATGCCGATGATGCCGGACATCGCGATGCCGCCGATGCCCAGAGGCTTGCCGATGAACTGGAAGAGGTTTTCGGCCGAGAGCAGTTGCTGCGGATCGGCGAGCAGATCGTCGCGCGTGATGCCCAGAAGCGATGCCATGACGGCGGGGTCGAGAGCTTCGCCCAGCGAACCGACGAGCGGCACGATGATGAACCATACCAAACACGAGCCGGCCGTGATGATGAGGGCGTATTTAAGTCCGATGATGTAGCCCAGACCCAGCACGGCGGCCGACGTATTCACGCTGAAGACGACCTTGAACTTGTCGGCGGCGATGGCGCCCCACGAGCAGATGCGCGTCGAGACGGCTTCGGTCCAGAGTCCGAACGTGCCGACGACGAAGTCGTAGAGTCCGCCCACGAGTCCGGCCACGGCCAGCAATTTGGCCTGGCTGCCGCCCTTTTCGCCCGAAACGAGCACTTCGGTCGTAGCCGTCGCTTCGGGGAACGGATATTTGCCGTGCATCTCCTTGACGAAGTACTTGCGGAAGGGGATCAGCAACACGATGCCCAGCAGACCGCCGAAGAGCGACGAGAGAAAGACCTGCCAGAAGGCGGCGTCGAGCCCCAGAATGTAGAGTGCCGGGAGGGTGAAGATCGCCCCCGCGACGATCACGCCCGACGAGGCGCCGATCGACTGGATGATGACGTTCTGCCCGAGCATGTTCTTCTTGCCCAGTACGTTGCCGATGCCGGCGGCAAGGATGGCGATCGGAATCGCCGCTTCGAATACCTGTCCGACCTTGAGTCCGAGGAAAGCCGCTGCGGCCGAGAAGATCACGGCCATCGCGACGCCCATCAGCACCGAATAGGGCGTAACTTCGCGCGGCGAGGTCGACGCCGGCATCAAGGGGATATATTCTTCTCCCGGCCGAAGTTCGCGATAGGCGTTTTCCGGCAGCGAAACGATGGGTTTTTCTTGTTCCATGTTCATCATATTGTTTAGGCTCCCGTGGTTTATCTGTTGTCGCCGCTGCCGGAGATGCGGTTGCGCTCCATGCGCGAACGCAGCTTGTCGACGTTGGTCTGCGCCACCTCCTCGAGGTCGTAGCCCAGATCGTGCGAGAGCGTCGCGCAGTACCACAGCACGTCGCCGATCTCCTTCATGATTTCGGCCTTCTTCTCCGGCGTGAATTCGCGGTGGCCGTCGCGGATCACCTTTTTCACCTTGTCGGCGACTTCGCCTGCTTCGCCCGTGAGTCCGAGCGTGGGGTAGACGATGCGGCTCTCTTCGGGATAGATGGCTGTTTCGAGTGCGTGTTTCTGGTATTCGTTGAGTGTCATACGATTTGAATTTTGAAGTCAACTTCGCAAAAATAGCGATTTATTTTGGATTTCGGGTCGAAGCGCCCCGCCGTTCGGAGGGCGGCGGAGCGCGGAATGCAGACCGGGGGCTCAGAGCATCCCGACGAGTTTTTCCAGTCCGATGCCGTGCGAACCTTTCAGAAGCACCAGCGCATCTTGGATCGGACGGGCCTGCAGCGTTGCGGCCAGTTCTTCGCGCGTGGGGTAGCAGCGGACGCGTTCCGACGGCTCGGCGGCAGCGTACGCCCGGGTGAATTCCGCGCCTACAAGATGGATTTCGGCCGCGGAGTCCTGCATCGCCAGCTGCAGAATCGCCGCATGTTCTGCGGCCGACCATTCGCCCAGTTCGAGCATGTCGCCCAGGATCAGCACGCGACGCGTATGCGAATCGAGCGGCTCGGTCTGGAAGCCGGCGATGGCGGCCCGCATGCTCGTGGGGTTGGCGTTGTAGCAGTCGACGATCAGCGTGTTGTGCGGCGTTTCGAGGCGCTGCGAGCGGTTGTTCTCGGGTCTGTAGCCGGCAATGGCGTGGCGGATGCGTTCTTCGTCGATATCGAAGTAGCGGCCGATCGCCACGGCGGCGGCTATGTTGAAGCGGTTGTAATCGCCGGCCAGTGCGCTTTCGATCCCGTCGGCCAGCCGTTCCGAGTAATATTCGGCTGCCAGTCCCGGCCGTTCGGCGATCATCTCCGTCAGCACGGGGTCTTCTTCGCGAACGAAGGCCCGGCTGCCGTTCGCTGCCAGAAAGTCGTATAGTTCGCCCTTGCCGCGGCGGATGCCTTCGGGGCCGCCGAAGCCTTCGAGGTGCGAGCGACCTATGTTGGTGAGGATGCCGTAGTTGGGTTCGGCGATCGCGGCCAGCCGGGCGATCTCGCCGCAGGCGCTGGCACCCATCTCCACTACGCCGAATTCGGTGTCGCGAGTCATGGCTAGCAGCGTCAGCGGCACACCGATGTGGTTGTTCAGATTGCCGCGCGTGGCGTAGAGGTCGAAGCGTTTGGCCAGCACGCGGCTTACCAGTTCTTTGGTCGTGGTCTTGCCGTTGCTGCCGGCGACGGCGAGGATCGGAATGCCCAATGCCCGGCGATGTTCGTGCGCCAGTTCCTGTAGTGCCTGCAACGTGTTGTCGACCAGTATCGTGCGCTCGCCGGCGACCGCGGCCGGATCGTCCACTACGGCATAGGCGGCACCGGCGGCCAGCGCCTCGGTCGCGAAGCGGTTGCCGTCGAACGTGGCGCCCCGCAGGGCGAAGAAGAGCGAGTCCGCTTCGATTCGCCGCGTATCGGTCGAGATGCGGGGGTGGCGGCAGAAAAGATCGTAGAGCGACACGGCGTCAGATGTGTTTGTCTCCGTTGTGGAATTTCACTTCGTCGATGAATTTCTTGATGCTCTGTTCCTCGGCGCGGGGGCAGATCATCAGCACGTCGTCGGTGTCGACCACGATGAACTCCTTCAGACCGCTGATGACGGCGATCTTCTCCTTGGGCAGCGACACGATCGACGAACGCGTGTCGTAGAGGTAGCACCCTTCCGCCGGGAGAACGTTGGCGTAGCGATCCTTGCGCGAGTGCTGGTAGACCGAGCCCCAGGTGCCCATGTCGCTCCAGCCGAATTCGCCGCAGCGCACGTATACGTTGTCGGCCTTCTCCAGAATGCCGTAGTCGATCGAGATGGCGCGGCACTCCGAGAAGACCAGTTCCACGATGTTCTGTTCGGCTTCCGAGCCCGTCGCGCGCATCAGCCCGCTGAAAAGGGCGTGGTGGTCGGGCAGATACTTCTCGAAGGCCCGGACGATGTTTTTCACTTTCCAGATGAAGATGCCCGAGTTCCAGAAGAATTCGCCGCATTGCAGGAAGGTCTGCGCCAGCTCCAGGTCGGGCTTCTCTGTGAAGCACTTCACCTTGCTGATCGGCCGGGAGTCCGAGACCTGGATGTAGCCGTAGCCCGTATCGGGGCGGGTGGGCTTGATCCCTACGGTCATCAGTGCGTCGTGCTCGTCCGCGAACTCCAGACATTCGTCGATCACCGTCCGGAAATCGTCTTCGTCGAGGATCAGATGATCCGACGGCGTAACGATCATTTCGGCGTCGGGATCCTGCTTCAGCAGCGTGTAGGCCGCATAGGCGATGCAGGGCGCCGTGTTGCGGCCCACGGGTTCGCACAGCACCTGCTTGTCGCCGATTTCGGGCAGGTGCTCCAGTACGAGTTCTTTGTATTTGCGGTTGGTAACGACCAGGAAGTTCTCCGCCGGAACCGTTTTCGCGAAGCGTTCGAAGGTGTGGCGGATGAAGGATTTCCCGGTTCCCAGAATGTCCAGAAACTGCTTGGGCCTCGACTGCCGGCTGCGGGGCCAGAAGCGCGTGCCGACTCCTCCGGCCATGATGACGCAATATTTGTTGCTTGCCATAGGTGATATTGAAGCGTTGAGTCTACAAAGATAAAAATATTTTGTAACTTTGCCGCCTATGGTGGAATTTAAATTTCACTTCGCGATGCAAACGAAACTCTTTACCATACCCAATCTGCTCACCCTCGCCAACCTGCTGTGCGGCGCCTCGGCGGTGCTTTCGGCGTTGTATTACGGCAACCTGACGGCTTCGTTCTGGCTGGTCGTGCTGGCCGCCGTGTTCGATTTCTTCGACGGCTTCGTGGCGCGTCTGCTCGGCATCGGCGGCCCGCTGGGCGTCGAGCTCGATTCGCTGGCCGACGACATCACGTTCGGACTCGCTCCCGCGGCGGTGCTTTTCGCGCTCTACGGTCGGTCGGAGGGTTGGTGGCTTTCGGATGTGGATTGGTGCGGGGGTGCGGTTTTCCTCTATGCCGCATTCGCTGCATTGCGCCTGGCCAAGTTCAACGTCGACGATACGCAGCATACGGAGTTCTGCGGTTTGCCGTCGCCGGCTGCGGCGTTGTTCGCCGTGTCGCTGGGACTGCTGGCCGAACGGGGCGGGGTCGCCGCTCCGCGCGAACTGATTCTGCTGACGGCGCTTGTGTTGGGTGCGTTGATGGTCTCTCCGGTGCGCATGTTCGCGCTCAAGTTCCACGGCTTCGGCTGGCGGGGCAACGAGATCCGCTATTCGTTCCTGCTGGCGAGCCTCGTGCTGATCGTTGTACTGCGGCTGTGGGCCGTTCCGGCTATCATCGCGCTTTACGTGCTGATGTCCCTCGGCCGGGGGATCGTTTGCCGCCGAAGCGGCACGTCGAAGCTCTGACCGACGATCGGAAACGACCGTACGGAGCAAAAAACGGTTTGAAAACAAAAGGGTTGCCTTAGGAAAATAAGTTATTTTTGCGGCGGGATTTTCCGCCTTCGGATTGTATGTCGAGGTTGTCGAAAGGTTTGGTTCGTGCTCTGCTGGCGGGGTGGCTGGCGGTCGTTCCGGCGGGCGTGTTCGCTCAGCTGGACGCCCGGTCGATTCTGAGAGCCCAGCAACGCGGCGAAGACCCCAATATCTATGGCAACAACCCCTACGCTTCCGGGGAGGACGAGGAGAATGTCGAACCGCAGTATTCGACCAAGAAACAACGGATCCGCCAGCCGGTGGAATCTTATTTTTTCAACGACTCGCTCCG
>JAIDKM010000269.1 GCA_029051915.1 Alistipes sp.
GCGAGCCGGCCCTGGGCGGCAAGGCCTGAAGCCTTGCCTATTCAAAAGAGACAAGCCCTCCGTCAGACTGATGTGTATACCGACCCTCGGTTTTTGAAAGGCTCTTTCCTAAAACCGGCCTCTTAGGCCGGGGATTGCTGAATCTGCGGCCACGCTGGCAGAAGCCGATGAAGACTTCCCGCCACTCCGGGCCGATCGCTGCTTTGTTTCTGCAGGCGCCGGAAAGAGCTTCTTCCCGGTCGTCATAAAAAACAAGACGAAACCCCTGCGGATTCCGTCTCGTTTCGTGCGTTGCGTTTATTTCGCCAGTTCCTGCCAGATCAGGGCCGAGGCTCCGAGAATCGCGGCGTTCTTGCTCTGAATGCCGCTCGGCAGCAGCTTTACTTTGTTCTTGAAGGTGAACATCATGTTTTCTTCCATGTACCATTGCGTCGGTTCGAAGATCAGCTTGCCCGCTTTCGAGAGTCCGCCGAAAAGGAAAATCGCTTCGGGCGAGGTTACCGTTACCACGTCGGCCAGCGCGCGGCCCAGCATCTCGCCCGTAAAGCGGAACGCTTCTTTGGCAATGGGGTCGTCTTGTTCGGCCGCTACCGAGATCATCGAGGCGTCGAGGTCTCCGAATGCAATGTCGCGCAGCTTGCTCGGGGCCGTCATCGTCGACATCAGTTCGAATGCCGTGCGTTTGATGCCCGTCGCCGAGACGTAGGCTTCCAGGCAGCCTCGGCGGCCGCAGCCGCATTGGCGGCCGTTGCGTTCCACGATCACATGGCCGAATTCGCCTGCGAATCCGTCGTGGCCGTAGATCATCTCTCCGTTGGCCACGAATCCCGAGCCCAGACCCGTGCCGAGCGTAATCATCACGAAGTCGCGCATTCCTTTGGCGTTGCCGTAAACCATTTCGCCGATCGTCGCGGCGTTGGCATCGTTGGTCATCACCGTGCGCACACCTTTAAAATAGGCGGCTATGTCTTGGGCCAGCGGGAAGATGCGTTTGTTTTCGTCGCCGGCTTCTCCTTGCGGGAAGACCCACAGGTTCACCGGGTGTTCGATCGTGCCGCGGTGGTAGTTGGCATTGGGGGCTCCGATGCCTATTCCCGCCAGTTCGTATTCGAACGAAAGGCTGTCGGCCAGGGCCCGCATCGCTTCGCACAGGTCGCGGACATAGGCCGGGTAGTCTTCGAAGTGGGGGTATTTTTTCGTCGAGATGACCGATTCGGCGTAGAGGTCGCCTTGTTCGTCGACCAGGCCGAACGCCGTGTTGATGCCGCCGATGTCGATTCCGATAGCAAGTTTTTTCATGGTTTTCAGGATGAGTAGTGTTTATTTGTCGTAAAGTTAGGGTAAAATTCGGCAACTTCAAAAGTTTTTTTCTATTTTTGGCGCGAATCCAGAATCCGAACAGCTATGAATCCGAACGAGCAGTTGCAGTCTCTGATCGAAACCTACCAGGCCCCGGCCGAGTTTCCCGCCGCGCCGGAGCTTCTCTATGCGCC
>JAIDKM010000027.1 GCA_029051915.1 Alistipes sp.
TTCTTGAACAAGGTGTTCAACACGACGCTGGCGACGGCATCCTGCTTGAGGATGATGATGATACGCAGGCCGTTGCGGTCGGACTCGTCGTTGATATAAGAGATGCCCTCGATCTTCTTGTCGTTGATCATGTCGGCGATCTTCTTGATCATCTCGGCCTTGTTGACCATGTAAGGGATCTCGGTAACGACGATGCACTCACGGCCCGAAGGCGTATGCTCGATCTCGGTCTTGGCGCGCATGACGACGCGGCCGCGGCCGGTGAGCATGGCCTCCCTGACTCCCTCGTACCCATAGATGATACCGCCTGTGGGGAAGTCGGGGCCCTTGACGTACTGCAAGAGCTCCTCGCCGGTGATCTCGGGATTGTCGACATAAGCGCAACAAGCGTCGACGACCTCGGAGAGGTTGTGCGGAGCCATGTTGGTAGCCATACCGACGGCGATACCGCTGGCGCCGTTGACGATCAACAACGGAATCTTGGTAGGCAGAACGGTAGGCTCGGGAATCGTATCGTCGAAATTGAGCGTCCAGTCGATAGTCTCCTTGTCGATGTCGGCCATCACCTCGTCGGTGATCTTCCGCATACGGGCCTCGGTATAACGCATGGCGGCCGGAGAGTCGCCGTCCATCGAACCGAAGTTACCCTGACCGTCGACCAGGGGATAACGCATCGACCACTCCTGGGCCAGACGCACCATGGCGTCGTAGACCGACGAGTCGCCGTGCGGGTGGAACTTACCCAACACGTCGCCGACGATACGCGCCGACTTACGGGTGGGCTTGTCGGAGTAGAGGTTCAACTCCGCGCTCATGTCGTAGAGGATGCGGCGATGCACGGGCTTCAGACCATCGCGCACGTCGGGCAGTGCTCGCGACACGATGACCGACATGGAATAGTCGATGTAAGCCGACTTCATCTGCTCCTCGATGTTGATGGGAATGATCCGCCCCATCAGACCGGCATTCTTTTCTTCTTCTGTCAACATGGTTATGTTCGGAAATTACGATCTATTTAACGAACAAAAATACGATATATTTTCGATCCGGACAATTTTTGGATGCCGTTTTTTACATATCCGGCGCGAAGTTTTTCGGCAATCGGCGTTTCTTGCCCCTTTTCCGCCGATCTGACGGCACAAAAAAAATTCCCCGACAGGGTGTCGGGGCTGTG
>JAIDKM010000270.1 GCA_029051915.1 Alistipes sp.
AGAGATGATCTTCTATCTTGAAAAACTGGACATCACGGAAGAAAAAGTCCGCCTGACGCATCACTGCAACTACTTCCGCGAAGTAGCGGCCAACGAAGAAGGCGCCGGCCGCAAACTGGGATTCATAGCGCAAGAAATGGGCCGCGAAATCAACACGATGGGCTCGAAAGCCAACGAAACGAACATCCAGATTCTCGTGGTGAAGATGAAGGATGAACTGGAGAAGATCAAGGAACAGGTACTCAACATCCTGTGATGCAAGCATCGCAGCATAATAAAGAATTAAAAATCGAGCATAGTCGGCCCGAAACGGCGGAAGCGGCGATTCTTCATTTTTAATTCATAATTTTCAATACCTCGATAATGGGCAAAGTCATCATATTCTCGGCGCCGAGCGGCTCGGGCAAGACGACGATCGTACGGCAGCTGCTGGAACGCTACCCGCAGCTGGAGTTCTCGGTATCGGCGACGAGCCGGGCGCCCCGCGGCACGGAACGCGACGGTGTGGACTACTACTTCCTGACGCAGGAAGAGTTCAAGCACGCCGTGAGCGAAAACCGCTTTGTGGAGTGGGAAGAAGTCTACGCGGGCACGTGCTACGGCACGCTGCGCAGCGAACTGGAACGCATCTGGCAGAAAGGCCACGTGATCGCCTTCGACGTGGATGTGATCGGCGGAATCAACCTGAAGCGTCTTTTCGGCAACGAGGCCTGCTCGATCTTCGTGATGCCCCCCTCGGTCGAAGAACTCCGCCACCGGCTCGAAAGCCGCGGCACCGATGCCCCCGAAGTGATCGACCGCCGGGTGGCCAAAGCGGAATTCGAACTGACGAAAGCACCCGAATTCGACCATGTGGTGGTGAACGACCGGCTGGAAGAAGCCGTGGCGGAAGTCTGCGCGCTGGTCGACAACCTCCTCGCGCGCTGACCCATGAAGAAACGGATGATGCTCTATTTCGGGTCGTTCAACCCGGTGCACCGAGGCCACATCGCGCTGGCCGAACACGTCGTAGAGCATGATCTGGCCGACGAAACGGTGCTGATCGTCTCGCCCCAGAGCCCCTACAAACAAGAAGCGCTCCAAGCCCCCGAGACCGACCGTTTCGAAATGGCCGAAATAGCCTGCGCGGCCTCGAAGTACCCGGAGCGGATCACACCCTCGGCGATCGAATTCCTGCTGCCCCGGCCCTCGTACACGATCGACACGCTGCGCTATCTGGAAGAGACGTGCGGCGCGGAGATGGAGTTCTCGCTGCTGATGGGCGGCGACCAGATCGAGGCGCTCGACGGCTGGAAAGAGTACGAAAAGATCCTCGAATACCCTATATATATTTATCCGCGGCGCGGCGAGCGGGTGGAACGCTTCCGGGAGAAGATCGTGCTGCTGGAAGAAGCGCCCCTGCAAGACTACTCGTCGACCGAAGTACGGGCGGCCGTGGAACAGGGCGAAGATACGTCGCGGATGCTGGCACCGGGCGTTGCCGACTACATCCGCCGCAAAGGGCTGTGGAGCCCCGCGGCCCGCATGGCGGCGCTCGACGGAGCGCTGGCTGCGACGCCGGAAAACACGGAGCTGCTGCACGAACGGGGACAACTGCACTACCGCCTCAACGAATGGGGCGCGGCCCTGAACGACTTCAATGCTGTGCTGCGTCTCGATCCGACGCACCGCGAAGCGCGGCAATTCGTCGACATGATACAAGAAATACTGGCATTCAGATACAAAGACATCTACAATCCATGACCCCGAAACTGAAAATAGCGCTTCTGGCCGGCGGCGACTCGTCGGAACGGGAGATCGCCCTGCAAAGCGCCGCCCAGATCGAAGCGGCGCTCGACGCTGCGAAATACGACATCACGCTGATCGATCTGCACCGCCGCGACTGGCACTACACGGCCCCCGACGGCCGGCAGTGGCAGGTGGACAAGAACGACTTCTCGCTGACCGTCGACGGCGAACGCCGGGAATTCGACTACGCGCTGATCATCATCCATGGCACGCCGGGCGAAGACGGCCGGCTGCAAGGCTATCTGGACATGATGGGCATTCCGTACTCGTCGTGCCCGATGACCTCGTCGGTCATCACCTTCGACAAGATCACGACCAAGCGCACGCTGGCGGGCCGCGGCATCAACCTGGCGCCCGAATGGTTCCTGCGCCGGGGCGAAGCGTGGGACGGAGCGGCCATCGTGGAGAAACTGGGACTGCCGCTCTTCGTGAAACCCAACGCCAGCGGCTCGTCGTTCGGCGTAACGAAAGTCCGCGCGGCGGAAGAACTGCCGGCAGCGATCGAAAAAGCCCTGACGGAGAGCGACGAAGTACTGATCGAAAAGTGCATCGCAGGCCGCGAAATGGGCTGCGGCGTGATGATAAGCGGCGACAAAGAATACGTTTTCCCGATCACGGAGATCGTCCCGAAAAAAGAATTCTTCGACTACGAAGCCAAATACACGGCGGGATTCTCGGACGAGATCACCCCGGCGGACATCGCACCCGAAGTGCGGGCCGAGCTGAACCGCATGACCCTCGAAGCCTACCGCACGTGCCGCTGCCGCGGCGTGGTGCGCGTGGACTTCATCGTAACGCCCGAAGGGAAGCCCTACTTCATCGAACTGAACTCCATACCGGGCATGAGCGCCGGAAGCATCGTACCCAAGCAAGTACGGGCGATGGGCATGACCCTCGGAGAACTCTACGACATCATCATCGCCGACACATGCAACTGCCGATGATCGAAATCGACGACAAGATCGTGAGCGTCGACCTGCTGCGCGAATGCTTCGCCTGCGACATAGCGCAGTGCAAAGGCATCTGCTGCGTGGAAGGCAACGCGGGAGCGCCGCTCGAAGAAGACGAGGTGGAGATTCTGGAACGCGAATACCCGAACTACAAAGCCTGCATGACCGAAGCGGGCATCGCGGTGGTCGAGCGGCAAGGATTCATGGTGGTGGACGAAGACGGCGACTACACGACGACGCTGGTCGACGACGCGGAGTGCGCCTATGCCTACGAAGAGAACGGTGCGACGCTCTGCGCCATCGAAAAAGCATGGGCCGCGGGCCGCACGGAGTTCCGCAAGCCGATCTCGTGCCACCTCTATCCGATCCGTCTGGTGCGCTTCTCGAACGGCACCGTGGGCCTCAACTACCACCGCTGGTCGGTCTGCGCATCGGCCCGCGAATGCGGCCGCAAACTGGGGCTGCCGGTCTACAAAGGACTCAGGGACGCGATCGTCCGCCGTTTCGGCGAAGAATTCTACAAGGCCCTCGAAGCGGCCGAAGAACTGCTGAAAAACCGATAACCGATGAAAAAATATCTCTTTATTCTGACAACCGTGCTGGCGGTATGCGCAAGCACCGCGATCCGGGCGCAAGAATCGCAACAGCTGGCGGCGCTGACCCCGGCGGAAGCGGCAACGGCGGACTCCCTGGCAGCCCTGCGGCTGCGGCTGCAACCCAAGCAGGTAGAGTCGACATTCGACACGAACGACCTGATCGTGGTGGACACGCTCCGCTCGGACAACGACGCCCTGCTGGTCGTGCTCTACAGCAACAACACGTGGAAATACGTCCGCAACCGGGCCGTGGTGAAAGACGAAACCGTATTCGAGAAATACTGGGATACGCGCGACCTGTTTCCCTACAGCGAAGCGGACATGTCGGCGATGCCGTCGTCGGTGGTCATCGACCTGGTCGACTCGACCAAGAGCTACCACTATCCGTTCTTCACGGGAGCGAAGCCCCACAGCAAATACGGCCCGCGCCGCGGCCGCCGGCATCAAGGCGTAGACCTGCCGCTCAAGGTGGGAGATCCGGTATACGCCACCTTCTGCGGCCGGGTACGCATCTCGACCTACAACAACGGCGGCTACGGCAACCTGGTGGTCATCCGCCACGACAACGGCCTGGAGACCTACTACGGCCACCTGTCGGAGCGGCTCGTGCAACCCAACCAATGGGTCGAAGCGGGGCAGATCATCGGGCTGGGCGGCTCGACGGGCCGCTCGACGGGTCCTCATCTTCATTTCGAGACCCGCTACTATGGGCAGGCGTTCGACCCCGAACGGCTGATCGACTTCAAGACGGGCATGCTCTGCCGCGAGACCTTCCTGCTGAAGAAATCGTTCTTCAGCATCAACTCCAACGCGGGTCAAGACTTCGACGACGAACTTGACCTGGAGAAGATCGACCGCGGCGAAGTGCTCCCGAGCGAAATCCGCTACCACCGCATCCGCTCGGGCGAAACGCTCAGCTCCATCGCCCGCAAATACGGCACGACGATCAACACCATCTGCCGGCTCAACAACATCAAGTCGACGAGCGTGATCCGCTCGGGCACCTCGATCCGGGTGCAATAACGGGTTGCGGAGAGGCCGGGCGCGCAGAGGAACGAAAGGGCCGGGTGTGCGAAAGCAAGGGAGAGCGAACGGGGGGCAAAACGAAGTCCGGGAGGAGAAAGAAAAGGGCCGG
>JAIDKM010000271.1 GCA_029051915.1 Alistipes sp.
CATGGGCAGGGTATAATCCTGCTTCTTGAAATAACCGCCCAGATTGCTCAGCTTGGCGCCGGCACGCACGGTCGCGAACTCTCCGACATTTTTCAGGGGCAGCATCCAGCCGACACTCAGATCGGCGGACAACGCATCGACCGAGCCATCCGGCCGCTTGAGATGTTGATAACGGGTTACACCGCCCACGGCCCAGCTGTCGTTTATGCGCCGTGAATAACCCGGTCGAGAGCCATATCGTTATTGCCGTGCTCGCGGAAATACTGACGCCAGCCGAGTTGCGTAAGGTTGAAATTATCCATGCGCCAATAACCTGTTACGGCATAATAATCGACCTCCGCCTGTCCATAATAGGACGACGATACCTGCGACGGCATCAACGAAAAAGCCGCCATGGCCGGATTGCCGTAGATTGGATGCGATCCCGACAGGGTGGTCATCGCGACGCCGCCCATGCCGAGCGTCTTGGCATCGGGAGTCGGCAGCATCGCTTCCTGTGCCCGCACCGCCGAAAAGCCTCCAACGAGGGACAAAATGAAAAAGAGACGTTTCATACGGACAAAGATAAGACGCTTAATCTATAATTCAAAATAAGGGCTTGCAGCTCTCGACAGCCTATTTTTAAACCACAAGCAAAAAAGATGCTACTTTATATAAAAGGTACAGATCCTTTCTCCACAGGGTTGTCGCAACCCCTGCGGCCTCGGCCAATTCCGCCTATAAAAAACACCCGCCGAATCAATTCGGCAGGTGTTTTCTCTTATCTGCCGGTGTCTCAAGGCCCCGGCGGCACGTTCGGTTGCTTAGCAGTTCATTGCACCGCAGCAGTGGATAACCTGGCCACTGACATACGACGAAAGGTCGGAAGCGAGGAACGTAGCGACGTTGGCGACATCCTCGGGCGTAACGCCGCGGCGCAGGGGAATCTGCTTGTACCAGCCCTCCTTGATTTCGTCGGAAAGTCCGGCGGTCATGTCAGTAATGATGAAGCCCGGAGCGATGGCGTTGGCACGAATACCGCGGGGGCCCATCTCTTTGGCAATCGACTTGGCCAGACCGATCATACCGGCTTTCGAAGC
>JAIDKM010000272.1 GCA_029051915.1 Alistipes sp.
TTTTTTGTTTGTCGGCCGAAATTCCGGGGGTGGTGGGCGTAGGGGAATATTCTTCGTTTCCGCATCGCGTTTCTTACCTGGCCGCACTGCGAGCCGGTTCGGTTTCGCCCTCGGCTTAATGAGTACCTGCGAAAAAAATATTTATCTTCGTCCGAGAAGCAGTCTTCCGGCCCGGAGTAACGGGGATCACGGTTCCTGTTAGCGCGGCCGCAGATTCAGCAATCCCCGGCCTAAGAGGCCGGTTTCAGGAAGGGATCTTCCAAAAAACCGAGGGTCGGTGTACATATCAGTCTGACGGAAAGTCTTTCTTCCCGCCATTCATTCCAGCGATTGCTTCCCGATAGATGCTTCGGGCTACCGCATACGCGACACGGGAGCCCTGAACGATGTCGGCACGCGCGGCTTTTCGTGGTCGTCTTCGCCTGCGGAGAGCAGTGCGAGCTTCCTGCTGTTCGAGGCCGGCCACGTGAGACCGATGCAAATCGACGGCCGCACCTACGGCTTCCCTGTGCGCTGCGTCCAGTACCTGCAAGGCTGTTTCCGGAAGATGAAGGCCGGGCGGCGGGTACGATTTTCGCTGCCGGCCTTTCATCTTTCGCTTTTATGACGTAAGTTTGCGGGCCGAATCATGAACGAAGCCACGACACATACCTCTCTGCCGTATGACGGTGTACCCATGCCGCGGCGCCTGGGCGCCATTTTGGCCGTGGCGTTCGGTGTCGGAATGTCGGTGCTGGACAGCGCCATCGCCAATGTCGCGCTGCCCACGCTGGGCGCGGAGCTCTCCGTTTCGGCGGCCGACTCCATCTGGATCGTCAATGCCTACCAGTTGGCGATCATGGTAACGATTCTGCCGTTCGCCGCGCTGGGCGAGTCGGTCGGTTACCGGCGAATCTACCTCGGCGGTCTGGCACTCTTCACGTTGGCATCGGCCGGCTGCGCGCTGGCCGGGTCGCTGGCGACGCTGGTCGCTGCCCGGGTGCTGCAGGGAGTAGGTGCCGCCGCCGTTACGTCGATCAATACCACGCTGATCCGTTTCATCTACCCGCGTGCGCAGCTGGGCCGCGGCATGGGGATCAACGCCACGGTCGTCGCCGTCGCTTCGGTGGCCGGGCCTGCGATCGCTGCCGGAATTCTTTCTGTGGGTTCGTGGCCCTGGCTCTTTGCGATCAACATACCGGTCGGGTTCGTGGCCCTGTGGCTCAGCGCCCGGTTCCTGCCCCGCAATCCCGTACAAGCCGACGGCCGGAAACCCCGCTGGCGCGACATGGCGATGAATGCCCTGACTTTCGGCCTGCTGATGTTTTCGGTCGAAGGCTATTCGCACGGCTGGGACGGCCGCCTGGTGGCCGGAGGCGTCGGGGCGCTGCTCGCAGCAGGATTCCTTTTTGTACGGAGCCAGCTGCGCGAGCCGCGGCCGTTGCTGCCGCTCGATCTGCTGCGGATTCCGATCTTCTCGGTGTCGATGCTTACGTCGATCTGCTCCTATCTGGCGCAGATGCTCTCGATGGTGGCCCTGCCGTTTTATCTGCAACATCGGTTCGGATTCGATGAAGTGGAGACGGGGCTTCTGCTTACGGCGTGGCCGGCCGTCATCATGGTCGTAGCCCCGGTGGCCGGGATGCTTGTGGGACGTGTCCATGCCGGTGCGCTCGGCGGCACGGGTCTTGCGGCGATGGCGGCAGGAGTGGCGGCCCTGGCCTGGCTGCCCGCACAACCCGCGACGTTCGACATCGTCTGGCGGCTGGTGCTCGGCGGGGCGGGATTCGCCCTGTTCCAGTCGCCCAACAACAGCCTGCTGATCGCTTCGGCACCTCCCGAGCGCAGCGGTTCGGCCAGCGGCATGCTGGCGACGGCGCGTCTGATCGGGCAGACGACCGGGGCGGCCATGATGGCGCTGCTGTTTCATGTCGTACCCGACGACAGCGCCCGCAGAGCGTTGCTCGTGGCGGGAATTGCGGCTGCGGCCGGATCGGCGGTGAGCTTCTCCCGGTTGTCGCTGCCGCTGCCGGAAGCGCTGGTGCGCCGCAGATAAAACTTTGTTCGAGGATGAAGATTCGCACGACATATCTTCTGTTCGCTCTTTGGGGAGCGTTCGCTGCGCGGGCGGCCGATCCGCCGGCATTCGTC
>JAIDKM010000273.1 GCA_029051915.1 Alistipes sp.
TCCTTCCAGCGCGTCGAAGTCGCCCGGTTTGGCTCCCGTGTCGAAAAGTTGCCGCCGCAGCGCCGGGTAGAGGATGCCTTTGGCCAGCGACGATTTGCCGCTGCCGCTCACGCCCGTGATGCAGGTCATCACTCCCAGGGGGATGCGTACGTCTATGTTGTGCAGGTTGTTTTCGCGGGCTCCCCGGATCGTGATTGCGTGGCTCCAGCCGCGTTCCGCCGCGGGCGGTTCGATCGCCCGGCGGCCCGTCAGGTAGTCGGCCGTCAGGCTCTTGCGGTCTTCGAGCAGGCGGTCGAAAGGCCCGCTGAAGACTACTTCTCCGCCTCCGTAGCCTGCCCGGGGACCGATGTCTACGATCCAGTCGGCCGCACGGATCACTTCTTCCTCGTGTTCCACCACGATCACCGTGTTGCCCAGGTCGCGCAGTTGTTTCAGCACTTTGATGAGCCGGTGCGTGTCGCGCGGGTGCAGGCCGATCGAGGGTTCGTCCAGGATGTAGAGCGAGCCCGTCAGGTTGCTGCCCAGCGAGGTCGAAAGGTTGATGCGCTGGCTCTCGCCGCCCGAGAGGGTCGACGACAGGCGGTCGAGGGTCAGGTAGCCCAGCCCCACGTCCGCAAGGTATTGCAGGCGGTTGCGGATCTCCACCAGGATGCGTGCCGCGGTCTTCGCGTCGTGGGCGTCGAGTTCGAGCGCTTCGAAAAAGGCGATCAGTTCGTCTACGGGCATCTTCACCAGTTCGGCGATGTTGCGGTTGCCGACGCGTACGTAGAGCGCTTCCTGGCGCAGGCGCGAGCCGCCGCACTCGGGACAAAGCGTCTTGCCCGTGTAGCGGGCTTTCATCACGCGGAACTGTATCTTGCGCCGCTCAGAATCGATGTAGGAGAAAAAGTCGTCCAGGCCGTGGAAATATTCGTTTCCGCGCCACAGCAGGCGTTTCTGCTCGGGCGTCAGCGCATGGAACGGCGTGTGGATCGGAAAGTCGAATTTGTAGGCGTTTTCCACCAGCTTCTCTTTCCAGCGGCGCATCGTCTCGCCGCGCCAGCAGGCTATGGCATCTTCGTAGATCGTCCGGCTCTTGTCCGGAATCACCAGGTCTTCGTCTATGCCCACCACCTTGCCGTAGCCTTCGCAGCGGGGACAGGCTCCCAGCGGGTTGTTGAAGCTGAAGAGGTGTTCGGTCGGCGGTTCGAATTCGATGCCGTCGGCTTCGAAGCGCGCCGAGAACTCTTCCGCACCGCGATCCGTTACCAGCAGGCAGATTCCGTCGCCATAGGAGTAGGCCCTCGCCACCGAGTCGCGCACACGCGTCGGCAGGTCGTCGTCCGCCGTGATGCGCAGGCGGTCGATCACTACATGGTATTCGCCCGCCGGGGTCTCGGCGCCGATTTCGGGCAGAACTTCTTCGATCAGGCGTGTTTCGCCTTTCGTCCATACGCGCATAAGACCGTCCTAGAGAAGAAGAGTCAGCTTCTCGATCAGCCATTGCCCGTAGGTCAGAA
>JAIDKM010000274.1 GCA_029051915.1 Alistipes sp.
CTCGTGGGCTCGGAGATGGGTATATGAGAGAGCACGCAGCCCTTTTTGGCCGAGAGACTGCCGATCGTCCCTTCGGCCAGCGTGATGGCCGTTCCGCTCGGGGCGTCCAGCTTCTGCGTGTGGTGCACTTCTTCGATCGTCGCCTCGTACGAGGCATGCAGGCGTTCGATCATCGCCGCCAGTTCCCGGTTGAGGCGGAAGAGCAGGTTGACGCCCAGGCAGTAGTTCGAGGCGTAGAACATCGCACCGTTGCGCTGGCGGCAGAGCTCCTGCAGTTCCGGCAACCGCTCGGTCCAGCCCGTCGTGCCGCTCACCACGGGCGTGCCCGCTTCGATGCAGGTGCGGAGGTTGGCGTAGGCCGTCGCCGGCGTCGTGAATTCGATCGCCACGTCGATGCCGGCCAGGTGCGCCGCATCCAGTTGTGCTGCGTTTTCCGTGTCGATTATCAGGGCGGCTTCGTGGCCTCGTTCCGCAAGGATCTTTTCGATTTCGCGGCCCATCTTGCCGTAGCCTATGATCGCTGCTTTCATGACTGATGAATTGTTGAATTGACAAAATTACGTATTTTTCTCCGAATATCGGGTCGGCGGACGTTTTTAATTCGTACCTTTGACTTCGTCTATGCGTTATTTTCTCGAACTTCGTTATAACGGGGGCGCTTACTTCGGGTGGCAGCGGCAGCCCGACATGCCCACCGTGCAGCAGACGCTGGAGCAGGCGCTCGCCACCTTGTTGCGCCAGCCCGTCGAGATCACCGGGGCGGGACGTACCGATACGGGGGTCAACGCTTCTTATTACGTCGCACATTTCGATGTCGCGCAGCCCGTCGCCGATCCCTCGCAGTTGCTCCGCAAGCTCAACTTCATGTTGCCGGGCGACATCGCCGTCGATTCCTTGACGCCCGTCGCCGAGGGGGCCCATGCACGCTTCGACGCCCGCGAGCGCGAGTACCGTTACTTCATTGAGCCGCACAAAAACCCTTTCACGCGCCATGCGTCGTGGCAGTACTACGTGCCGTTGGATGTCGGGCGCATGAACGAGGCGGCCGCTTCGTTGTTGGAGTTCGACGATTTCACTTCGTTCGCCAAGCTCAATTCCAACAACAAGACCAACCGTTGCCGTATCATGCACGCCGCCTGGACGGTCGACGAGCGCGGCGTCCTCCGCTTCACCATCCGCGCCGACCGCTTCCTGCGCAACATGGTGCGGGCCATCGTCGGGACGTCGGTCGACGTCGGTCGCGGGCGGTATTCGCCCGAGGAGTTCCGGGCCATCGTCGCCAGCCGCGACCTCTCGCGGTCGAGCGCCGGCGCTCCCGCCCAGGGGTTGTTCCTCTCCGACGTCCGCTACCCTGCCGATATCTTCGAGCGCCGCACTTTTCAAGGTGAAAGATAGGCGAAAGACCCCGTGTACATTCAAAAAAAAGGCAGAAGCTCCGAGCTTCTGCCTTTTTCATACGGTTGCCGCAGGGGTTATTCCGCCTCCGCAGGTTCTACGATCTCATGCGTGCGAAGATCCACATAGAATTCGCCGGTCTCTTCGCCGTTGCGCGTCGTCGCCGTCCGCACCTTCACCAGGTTCTTCTTTACGGTTTCGTATTCGCGGATCTCGCCCTTGAAAATGCCCATCTGCACCAAGGTGCATTTGCTGTAGTCCGAAACCCACAGCGTGTTGTCGTCCTGTGCGAAGACGCGCTCCGGTCTGGTAAAAGCGAATCCTTTGATGCTTTTGAGCGTTTTGACCCACGCTTTCTGTTCGTAGTCGTAGAT
>JAIDKM010000275.1 GCA_029051915.1 Alistipes sp.
CAACGCCGCTCGCCGCTGATGATGATGTATTTGCCGTTGTCGGCCTTTTTGACCGTGATGGGCTGGATGACGCCCAACTGGCGGATCGAATCGGCCAGCTCGTCCAACGCCTCCTCGTCGAACTGCGTGCGGGGCTGCGTGGGGTTGGGGATGATCTCGGCGATGCCGATTTCGGCCATCCGGCTCATGGGCTTGAGTTTGGCGTCGAGTGCGTCGGCGCCGAAAATAGCGTCCAGACCGCGGCCTAATGCCTTTTGTTTCATCGTGCGTCGTTATTTAGTTCGTGCGGTTGCGTTTGAGAAATTCCCGTGCCAGACTGAGGTAATTTTCCGAGCCGATGGCCGTTGCGTCGTAGAGCACCACGGGTTTTCCGTGCGAGGGGGCTTCACCCAAACGGATGTTGCGCTGGATTATTGTGTCGTAGGTCAGGTCGCCGAAGTGCTCGCGGACTTCGGTAACCACCTGGTTGTTGAGGCGGTTGCGCATGTACATCGTCAACAGGAATCCCTCGATCTCCAGCGACGGGTTGAGCGAACTTTTGACCTTGCGGATCGTAGCCAGGAGCTTCGAGAGACCTTCGAGCGCCAGGTATTCGCACTGCACGGGGATCAGCACCGTGTCCGATGCCGTGAGAATGTTGACCGTCGTGTAGCCCAGCGAGGGCGAGCAGTCGATGAAGATGTAGTCGAAACGGTCGCGGATCGAATCGACGAGGCGCTTGATGACGCGGTGGGCATCCTCCATTTTGGGAAGCTCGGCGTCGGCGGCCACCAGATCGATCGACGACGGCAACAGCCACAGGTTCTTCACGTCGGGACTTTCGAGGAGCACCTCCGAAGCCTGCTTGGCCCCGGAAATACATTCGTAGATTCCTTCCAGATTGATGTCGAAACCCAGCCCCGAGGTGGCGTTGGCCTGCGGATCGGCGTCGAGCAACAATACCTTCTTGCCCAGCAGCGCCAGCGAAGCCGCCAGGTTGATGGCCGTGGTGGTTTTGCCCACGCCGCCTTTCTGATTGGCCAGTGCGATAACTTTTGTCATAGTTCCGATGGGTTTATAAGCGGACAAATTTAGTGAAATTAAATCGAAATCCGCAATCG
>JAIDKM010000276.1 GCA_029051915.1 Alistipes sp.
CTGCTGAGGTCGTTGCGCGATGCGGGCGTCGCTGCCGAGATCTACCCCGAAGCGGGTAAGATGAAGAAGCAGATGGAGTACGCCAACCGCCGGGCCATTCCCTATGTTGCGATCGTCGGGTCGCAGGAGATCGAGGCGCAGGCCGTTGCACTCAAGGACATGCGTTCGGGAGAGCAGCGGCAGGTGGCATTCGGGGATCTTGTGCAACACCTGAAATAAAACTATTCATTATTCGATGCGTCGGCTGTCCGTATTATTATTCCTCTCGCTCCTTTCCGGAGCCGGCATGCAGGCGCATGGCGAACCTCCCGCAGCTGCGGGAGGGAGCGATCCGCTACAGAAGTTTTTCCAGCTGTATCGCTATCTCGACCGGTTCTATATCGATCAGGTCGATGCCGATGCTCTGATCGGAGGTGCTGTAGAGGGAATGCTCGGACGGCTCGATCCCCATTCGGCCTATATTACGGCCGAAGAGATGCAGGGCGTCGACGCGAGTTTCGATGGTGAGTTCAGCGGAATAGGTGTCGAATTCAACATACTGCGCGATACGCTGATCGTGGTCAACACCATTGCCGGAGGTCCGGCCGAACGAGTCGGAATGCAGCCCAATGACCGCATTGTGCGGATCGATATGCTCGATGCGGTGGGTCTGACGCGTGCTCAGGTTCCCGGATTGCTGCGCGGCAAACGCGGTACGCGCGTGGAAATCGATGTGGTGCGCCGGGGGCTCCCTACCCTGCTCCATTTTGTTGTCGAGCGCGACCGGATCCCCCTCAATACGATCGATGCCGCCTATTCGGACGACGGAATCGGGTATATCAAAGTCAATCGTTTCGGCCGCACCACCGTGTCCGAGTTCCGCGAAGCCTACCGCAAGCTGGGCAAGCCGCGCCAGCTGATTCTTGATCTGCGGGGCAACGGCGGCGGTTTGCTGGAGCAGGCGATCGAAATGGCCGGTTTCTTCCTGCCGCGCGGTGCGCGGATCGTCTCGACCGAAGGGCGGGCCGTGGCGGAGATGTCTTATTCTGCCTCGTCCGACGGCGAAGCGCTCGGGAGCGAGCTGGTCGTGTTGATCGACGAAGGATCGGCGTCGGCGTCGGAGATCGTGGCCGGGGCCGTGCAAGATTGGGATCGCGGTGTGGTGATCGGCCGGCCGAGTTTCGGCAAGGGGCTGGTGCAGAGACAGGTGCGATTCGATGACGGATCGGCCGCCCGGATTACTGTGGCCCGATATCATACGCCTTCGGGACGTGTGATTCAACGTCCCTACGAAAACGGCAACCGTCGCCAATATTATCTTGACCATCTGCGCCGTTACGACGATGCGGCATGCGATTCGCTCGATGCTGCGGCGCCCCTTTACCGTACCTTGCATGCGGGGCGTATCGTGCACGGTGATGGCGGAATCCGTCCCGATATTCTGGTCGAAGCCGACACGGTGGGTTACTCTCCTTATTATGCGACTTTGATCCGCCGTGGCGTGGTCGGCGACTATGCGACCGCCTATTTGGAAAAGGAACGTGCCCGGCTTGAAGCGGAATACCCTGCGGAAGAACTTTTCGTAGTCGGATATGCAGTCGACGATGCCATGTTGCGCGGGCTGGTTGCCGAAGGCGAGCAGCGAGGCATTGCATTCGACGAAGAAGATTTTGCTGTATCGGCATCGCGGATGCGGGTGCAGCTCAAGGCGCTTGTCGCCCAGCGGCTGTTCGGCACGGGCGCTTATTATCGTGTTGTGAATCCTGTTTCCGGAGAGGCCTATTCACGCGCTGTCGCCCTGCTCAGGGATTGGGAGCATCTTGGACGTCCTCTGCTGGAGCCAGGAAATGCCGCTTCGGCTTATTGATGCAATCCGGCTTCGAAGCCCGGCTGTCCGCTTGGCGGCAAACAAAAAAACGGTGCAGAATATTCTGCACCGTTTTTTCTTGGAATAGGCTTCGGCTTAGCCCAGAATGCTGTCGGTACCC
>JAIDKM010000277.1 GCA_029051915.1 Alistipes sp.
GTATAAGAGTCAGATGGTGGGTGTCTCGAAGACCTTCACCAACCAGAAAAAGGTGCTCAACAACATCTACCTCTCGTTTTTCTACGGCGCCAAGATCGGCATCATCGGTCTGAACGGCTCGGGTAAATCCACGCTGATGAAGATCATTGCAGGTATCGACAAAAATTTTCAGGGCGAAGTCGTCTTCTCGCCCGGATATTCGGTCGGCTACCTGGAGCAGGAACCCAAGCTCGATCCCGACAAGACGGTGCGTGAGGTCGTCGAGGAAGGCTGCGCCGAGACGGTGGCTCTTCTGAAAGAGTACGAAGAGATCAACATGAAGCTGTGCGAACCGATGTCCGACGACGAAATGGCCCGCATGATCGAACGTCAAGGCGAGCTCTACGAGAAGATCGATCATGTCAACGGCTGGGAACTCGACAGCGTGCTCGACCGGGCGATGGATGCCCTGAGATGTCCCGACGCTGACCAGAAGGTTGCCGTACTCTCGGGCGGCGAGCGTCGTCGCGTGGCCTTGTGCCGGCTGCTGTTGCAGCAGCCCGACGTGCTGCTGCTGGACGAACCGACCAACCACCTCGACGCCGAGTCGATCGACTGGCTCGAACAGCACCTCCAGCAATACAAAGGTACGGTCATCGCCGTTACTCACGACCGCTATTTCCTTGATAACGTAGCCGGCTGGATTCTTGAACTCGACCGCGGCGAGGGTATTCCGTGGAAAGGCAACTACTCCGGATGGCTCGAACAGAAGACCGCCCGCATGGCGATGGAGGAGAAGCAGGAGTCGAAGCGTCGCAAGACCCTCGAACGCGAGCTGGAGTGGGTGCGCATGTCGCCCTCGGGCCGTCATGCCAAGTCGAAGGCCCGACTTTCGGCCTACGACAAGATGATGAACGAAGATACGAAGCAGAAAGAGGAAAAACTCGAAATATTCATCCCTAACGGGCCGCGTCTGGGCGATGTGGTCATCGAGGCGCAGGGAGTCTCCAAAGCCTTCGACGATCGGGTGCTTTACGAGAATCTCAACTTCTCGCTGCCGCCCGCCGGCATCGTGGGCGTCATCGGGCCCAACGGTACCGGCAAGACTACCCTTTTCCGCATGATTATGGGGCTGGAGACGCCGACGGCCGGTTCGTTCCGTGTGGGCCCGACTGTCAAACTGGCCTATGTCGATCAGCAGCACCAGTCGATCGACCCCGAGAAGTCGGTCTACGAAGTGGTTTCGGGCGGCGCCGATCTTATCATGCTGGGTAATCGGCAGGTCAACGCCCGGGCCTACATCGCCCGTTTCAACTTCACGGGAGCCGATCAGGAGAAGAAATGCGGCGTGCTTTCGGGCGGTGAACGCAACCGGCTGCATCTTGCGCTCGCACTCAAGGAGGAGGGCAACGTACTGCTGCTCGACGAGCCGACCAACGACATCGACGTCAATACGTTGCGAGCTCTGGAGGAGGGTCTCGAAAACTTCGCCGGCTGTGCGGTGGTCATCTCGCACGACCGCTGGTTCCTCGACCGTATTGCGACGCATATCCTTTCGTTCGAGGGTGATTCGCAGGTCGTCTTCTACGAAGGTTCCTACAGCGAGTACGAAGCCTGGAAGCGCGCTCAGGGCGGGGATACCGAACCTCATCGCGTGAAATACCGAAAACTGATTGAAAACTAAATATTTCGCAAGAAGATGCAGAAACCTTCGATTCCCAAAGGTACGCGCGACTTCTCCCCGGCGGAGATGATGCGCCGCAACTACATATTCGATACCGTGCGGAGCGTTTTCCGGCTTTACGGCTTCGCGCCGCTCGAAACGCCTGCGATGGAGAACCTTTCGACCCTGTTGGGAAAATACGGCGACGAAGGCGACAAGCTCCTGTTCAAGATTCTTAATTCGGGCGACTACGCTGCCGGACTCTCCGACGAGGAGGTGCGGCAGGCTTCGAAAATCTGTGAAAAGGGACTTCGCTACGACCTCACCGTGCCGTTCGCCCGCTACGTCGTGCAACATCAGGGCGAACTGTCGTTTCCGTTCAAGCGCTATCAAGTGCAGCCCGTATGGCGTGCCGACCGTCCTCAGAAAGGTCGTTACCGCGAATTCTATCAATGCGACGTCGATGTCATCGGCACTCGCTCGCTGCTGTGCGAGGTCGAGCTGGTGGAGATCGTCGACCGGGTATTCCGTGCGTTGGGGATTCGTGTGGCCCTCAAGATGAACAACCGCAAGATTCTCTACGGCATAGCGGAGACCATCGGCCATGCCGACAAGATGACCGACATTACCGTTGCGATCGACAAGCTGGAGAAGATCGGACTCGATAACGTAAAGGCCGAACTTGCGGAGCGAGGCCTTGATCCGGAGGCGATCGCCCGGCTTCAGCCGATTCTTGAGCTGAGCGGCGACAACAAACAGAAACTGGCTGCCTTGCGCGATACGATCGGCTCGTCGGAAACCGGTCTGAAAGGGATCGAGGAGATGGAGACCGTATTCGGTTACGTCGAGCAGCTGGGACTCGGGCTGCAAGTCGATCTCGACCTCTCGCTGGCACGCGGTTTGAATTACTATACCGGCGCGATCTTCGAAGTCAAGGCGCTGGATTATGCCATCGGTTCGATCTGCGGTGGCGGCCGTTACGACGATCTGACGGGAATTTTCGGCATGCCCAACATGTCGGGAGTCGGCATTTCGTTCGGTGCGGATCGCATCTACGACGTCATGACGGGTCTCGGGCTTTTTCCGGAGGAGGTCAACAGCTCCACGCG
>JAIDKM010000278.1 GCA_029051915.1 Alistipes sp.
AACGCAGTCCACCGGCGTTGGTGCTGCTGGCTGCGTAAGGCGAAGAGGCCCACAAAAAGCCACGAAGGCCGACGTCGCCCAGGGCTCCCGACTCGCGGTAGCGGTAGCCCGAAGCAGGATAAAAGTCTTCCGGGCCCGTCTTCCAACCCTGATAGTAGAAGCTATAACCACGCACGGCGCTGGTGTAAGGAGCTACGACCGATGCGATCGAGTTACCCGGGTTGCGGGTGTTGAACTCCTCGGCTACCGTGGTGTTGGCACGCGTCTGCGAGAAGTTGATCCACAGATCCTTAGGAGCTACGTGGTAGCCAGCGGGGCACGGATCGAATACCGAACGACCGGGAAGCTGCGACTGCTCGGGGTAGTTGTAACCCTCGGGGTTAGCCCACAGGTTGTTGTTGGTAACACCGGCCCAGTCGTTGTTGAACGTACCGCTCGGAACCTTGATGAAGGTCGTGGGGTGAGCAACGGCGTAGTCGATCATGTAACGATCCAGCTCGAAGCCCTCGGCCTCGTAATCGACACCCGAGAGGATGCCGGCCTCGGACAACTCAGCGATGTTGGCAGTGGATACCCAGTAACCTGCACCCTCCGAGGTACCTGCAGCGTTGTAAATCTCGGTGTAGTTGGAACCCGAAACGGCGAGTCCGTTAGGACGGCCCAGCGGGTCTTTGCGGCCCCACTGGTAGTAGAGACCGTATGCCTGGAGTTTATCGGCATCCGTCGAATTGTAAACGGCCTTCTTCAAGGCACCCAGAGCCATCGGCATTACCTTATACGAACCCGAGTTGGTAACGGTATAATCCAACAGACTGGTCGTCGGGTTGTCGATGGGCTTCCAAATGTGGTACGACCAGAGCAACTTGCCGGCAGAGCTGTAGATACCGATCACGGCATTACCGTTACCGGAGGTAGTTGCGGAAACCTTGTGGGTCGACGTCGAGAGAGAGAGATTCGTAACGGAGATCGAAGCCTCGCGCCAGATCAACTTGACCGAAGCGGGTTCCGGAGCGGACAAAGTCGTCAGCAACTCGCCCTGCTCGTAGAAACGGTTAGCAGCGTGCGGCGTAACGTCGATCGAGACCGAAGAAGACGTAGCGAGGTAGCAGTTGGCGTTGCCGTAGAAGTAGAACGGATTCTCGACGTTCTCCTCAGCGACGTAAGCGAAATCCGTGCTCTCAGCGCCGGGGAGGAAGTCCTTGTCGACGTTGATGGGGAAACGAAGCACCGTACCGCCCACGAGATCCTGAGTCGGAGTAGCCCACATAGCGTAGTTATGACCGTCGGCCTTGGCCGTGATCTCCAGCTGATCCTTGCTGGAGACGTTGGGGAACATCATGAACGAACGCGTGAAAACGGTATTCATGCTCGAAACGGTAGCGAACTCCCACTCGATCGTATTCGAAGTACCCTCTTTCAACGTGGGAGCCATCGGATCGGTGAAGTCGATCTCGGCCGTACCCGAAATGGGCTTGGGAGCCTTGACGGTCATCGAGATCATCTTGTCGCGACGATAGTCCGAGTTAGCGGTGAAGTCGAAGACGAACGAGCACCATACGCCCAGCTGCTTGAACTTGAAGTTCGGACGGGCAGTGGCACTGTTGGTAGCCAGATCGTTGATCTTGTACGAAACCTTGATGTCGTTGAGCGTGAAGGTGTAGGGCGAATCCTTCGTATAGGAAGTTACGCCGAAGGTATCCAACCACTCCTGACCTTTGGTTTCGAGGTAGTTCTGGTTGATCGAAACCGAGATCTTACCGCCGGCAACCGAAGCGGCGACAGCGGGATAAACAGCCTTGATCTCATCCTCGCTATTATAGGAAATGGGATTCTCCACCGGACGGAACGTACCGACGGGAGTACCCTCGCCCGAAACGAGAATGTAGTGAGCCAGCGTGTTGGTCGTGGTGTTGATGACTGCGATCTGGTCTTTGGACGACCAGTTCACGACATTGGCGGTACCCAAGCCCGTACGAGTCTCGGCATCGTCCTCAATCGAAGCCGAAATCTCGGGCAGCGTGTACTTGCCCTCCTCGACAACCGGGACATCGACGCCGGCGTCCTTGCTACAACCTACGCTGAAAACAGCGCCGGCAGCGAGCAGATAAAACAAAATCTTTTTCATATGAACACTAAAATAAAATTATGATTTTGGAATAATTCATGCAACTTAATACACTACCAAGCATTACCGGCGTCGTTATAAGAACCGTCCTCGATGATCTGCGAACCCCAGGCATCGCCGCCGTCGATGTACGAAGCGTCGGGCGAATCGGGGTTGACCTTGATGGCGATCTCACGATCGAGGCTGTAACGCACACCGCCCTGGAAACCATCGGCAGGCGACGACTTCTGAGCGACGGTGAGTTTCACGCCCTCGGAAGTAGTGGCCGTGAACGAAAGCGTACCGACGCTGGCGGTCGAAGGCATGAGAACTGCGTAGATATAGGGGTTCTCGTCAGCATTCTTAGTGATCTTGACCGCAGAACGCAGCACGACGGAGATCGTGCTATTATTCCCGCGCGGAGTGAGCGAACCGTCGGCGAAATCGAGGAGGCAATCGCCACCGAGAACACCTGTGGCGGAGATCGTCAACTGCTTGATGTGAGTTTCGCTGAGATCGCTATCCTTCGAGAGAGTGAAACGCACGCGCAGCAGAGACGTAGCGGGCTCGAAAGCGAAACGCACGAGCTTCGACTTCTTGATCTCGGCGACGGTCATCTCGACACCCGTCGAGAAGCAAATCTGCGACTTACCGAACTCATCCGACTGATTGGTGGGGATGTTCAGCAACACGCCGTTAGTGGCGTTGTCATAGGTAGCGGCGGCGTTCGTAGCGGGATAATAAGCGTAGAACGTAGCCGTCTTCGTATCGGCCTGCGAAGCCGTCCAAGCGTTGGACGTCAAGATATTCGTGGGCTTGAACTGACCTTCGTTGGTGCCGGCACTCTCCGCGGTGATCGCGCAGTAGTCGCTGGCCAACAACGTAGTATTATCGAACGAATAAGCAGCGATATTATCGTAGTTGTTCCAATACATCAAACCGCTCTCACCCGGGAAATACGCACGCGTAGAAGGAGCGGCCGCACTGAAGATGAAACCGTCCCCGCCGACAACGCCGGGTTCTTCGCTCTTGCTGCAACTTATTGCCATGAAGACAACAAGTGCCGATGCTAAAACTTTTTTCATAGATTAGGATATAAATTTACGATAGATTATTCCCATTTGTTGTCATCGGTATACTCACCGGCCTCGACGCCCTTCTCGATATCGACGCGGATGTCGTTGGGGTTCAGACCCTGGATCCGCACCGTGATCGCATACGAATGGTTGCGTACGACGTTGAAATCTTCGGTGGAATTGGCACCGGGATATACGCGATAAGTAACGTCCGTGATCTTGCCGCCGATTTCGTAATCACCCGAAATCTCGACGCACGTAGCGAACTCGGGAGCGTTCTCCTTACCCTTCTGCTCGGCCGTCAGACCGACGACGACACCGCGGAGGTTCTCGGGCAGATACCACGTCTTCGAGAAGTAGGGCTTGCCGGAGTAGGAAGCGGCGTCCGTCTTGATATCGAGATCGGCATCCTCCTTGTAATTGAAGAAGTTGTCGGTCGAAGCAGCGGGGAAGAGACCCGTAGCAGCCGTCGGAACGGTGGGAGCCAAATAAGCAGCCACGTTGGCGACGTTGCAAAGCTGCACGCGCGTGGGGGTGAACGAATGGCCCGCAGGAACCTCGACGACGCAGGTGAAGGCGATCTTGGCGATCATACGCGTGAGCTGGACGGTGGTCGTGCCGACCGACGTGGACTCCGTGCTGAAACCGATCATCGGAATCTGCGCAGCGGTCTCCTCCTGCATGCTGAGCAACATTGCCTCGAAATCAGCGAGGGTGGTCTTTTCGACCGTCAAGCCTTTCAAGGTCTCCTCGCCGACGTTGACGACGCAATAAGTCTTCGGCTCGGCAGCATCCTCGAGAGCAACGCTCACCGACTTGTTGCCATCGGAATCGGTGGTGATGTCGGAAGATCCGAAGTACTCCTTGACGAGCAACTTGGCATTGCTGTTCGTGGTAGCGAACTGCAGAACCCACAGATTGTCGATAGCGTTCTCGTCGACATCCGCCCGAGTAGCCGCAGGCTTCTTAAGCGCGGGCGTAGCGAAAGTGAACGTAACCTCGGTCTTGCCGTCCGGCGTGGGAGTTACCGGCTTGTCCGGCTGTACCGGGCCTGCACCGCCCTCCTTGCCACAGGCAAAAGCACACAGAGCGACAGAAACGATCAACAACGTTTTCATGAATTTTTTCATAATCGACTCTAAAAAATTATAATTAAACAAACTACTGAAATTAAATACGTATATCAAAAAACCTGGAAGCAAGGTTAAAACGCCGTATCAAAGACGATTGGGATCGTCGGGGAACGAAATACCCCAATCCGTAACCGGAATCCAGTCGTCGACGGAGATCACCGGATAGAAGTAACCGCCGATGCCCTCGTTCCACGAGATATTCTCCCACTTGCCGAGCTGGATCACCAGATGCGGCCAGTCGCCGATGGGAATCTCCCAATCAACCTCTTCATCCCAGTCCAGCACGGTCAGCCACAGCACGAATTCATCGCCTTTCAACGTGAGGATGAAACGATACTGCTTACCGGCCTCGAAGGTGAGTTCATCGATCTCGGCCTCAGGAGCGGAATCCTCCTTGGAGTCGTTGAAGTTGACCAACATGGAGAGCTTGAACTTGCCCTCGGCTTTCGGCAAAATCTCGTCGCCACCGACGAACTTGTATTTAATCGTATCGACGACGGGCGAGAAAACCTCGGCCGGGAAGACGTAAGAACCCGTATTGGCACCGGGGATCAGATCCTCGCCGAGAAGGGCCGTAAGCGGAGATTCGCTGATCTCGGAGAAGGTAATCGACTTGATGTCGACAGTCTTGACATTCTCGGCCTGCCGGTCGATCGAGAAGGTGATGCGGCAACACTTGCGCTCCAGAGTCTCCAGCTCGACCGCGGCGGGATTCGTAGCCGCACTGAGCGCGATACCGGGCGTACACGAAACCGCGTAGTCGGCGCCGTGTCCGATGGAGACCTTCCGGAGATTGTCGACAGCCACCGCAGGCGTGAGCGCATGGAAATCGTAGGTGTCGGCACGCAGACGCAGCTCGGCAGGCTTCGCCGTAGCAGTCTCGTCGACCTTACCGGTAGCGGGATCGACGTTGCAGGGAACCAGCACGTAGTCGAACTGCGGATCCGCACCCTCCGGAACTTCGAGCGACTTCTTCACGACCTTATACGTCGCCTCGGCGACATAGGTATCGTTCTCGATGTCGGCCGATGCAGCGGGAGCAGCAGGCACACCCTCCATCCGGCGCTGGAAAGCCAGCACACGCACGGTAACACCCTCGTCCAGCTCCGATACCTTATGGACAGGTAGGGGCTCATCGGCATCGGCACGCGACACAGGCGAGACCTCCGCACTGACCCCGGGCAGGGCGAACCGAACGGTTACCAGATCAGTATCGGTATTCAACCCTCCGGGAGTATCCGCCTTATGGCATCCGGTCGCTACGGCCAGCAACAAGATGAATAACGCTTTTTTCATAATTAAACCTCAATAATTTTATAGAACAACTCTCCGACGAAAGTACCTCGGGAACTCCGCCCTGTCCTGGGTTCCCGGTCGGGAACCCAGGAC
>JAIDKM010000279.1 GCA_029051915.1 Alistipes sp.
CCGTTGCGGTAGCGGTAGTAGCCCGTCATGGCGATCATGGCGGCGTTGTCGGTCGTGAACTTGAATTCGGGCAGGAACGTCCGCCAGCCCCGTTTGCGACCCTCGGCGACGATGCCGTCGCGCAGGCCCGAGTTGGCCGAGACGCCGCCGGCGATGGCGATGTCGCGGATGCCGGTCTGCTTCGAAGCCTTGACGAGCTTGTCCAACAGGATCGAGACGACGGTATGCTGCAGCGACGCGCAGAGGTCGGCTTTGTGCCGCTCGATGAAGTCGGGATCCTCGGCCACGCGGTCGCGCAGGGTGTAGAGAAACGAAGTTTTGAGCCCCGAGAACGAGTAGTCGTAGCCCTCGACGCGCGGACGGGCGAAGCGGAACGTCTCGGGATCGCCCTCTTTGGCCAGCTTGTCGATGACCGGCCCGCCCGGATAGGGGAGTCCCATCACTTTGGCACATTTATCGAAGGCTTCGCCTGCGGCATCGTCGATCGTCGTGCCGATGATTTCCATCTTCAGCGGCGAGTCGACCCGCACGATCTGCGTATGTCCGCCGCTGACCAGCAGCGTGAGGAACGGGAATTCGGGGTGGGGCAGCTCCCGGTCGGGCAGGTCGATGAAGTGGGAGAGGATGTGCCCCTGCAGGTGGTTGACCTCGACCAGCGGGATGTTGCGGGCGATGGAGAGGCCTTTGGCGAACGAGACGCCCACCAACAGCGAACCCACGAGTCCGGGGCCGCGCGTGAAGGCGATGGCATCGATCTCCGACGCTGCGACGCCCGCTTCGCGGAGCGCCGTGTCGACGACCGGGACGATGTTCTGCTGATGGGCGCGCGAGGCCAGTTCGGGAATCACGCCCCCGTACTTCACGTGTACCGCCTGCGAGGCGATGACGTTCGACAGCAGGACGTTGTTGCGCAGCACGGCGGCCGAAGTGTCGTCGCACGAAGATTCGATGCCGAGTATAGTAATATCCACGTTTTTTCGCTTTTTTAAACTGAAAAATCGTTATCTTTGCAAGTTATAACGGCTTTTCGTGCACAAAGGTATAAAAATATTGGGAAAGATCTGCGCGGCGATCGGTTTATCGATCGTCGTGCTGCCCCTTGTCGTGTCGCTGCTGCTGCATATCTCTGCGGTGCAGAACTTCGTGGTGCAGAAAGCCGTGCGCATGATTTCCAGTAAGTTGCAGACGACGGTCGCGATCCGCCGCGTGGACGTGAGCCTGCTGGGCAAGGCCCGCATCGAGGGTTTCTATGTCGAGGACTACCAGCACGATACGCTGCTCTACGTCGACCGCCTGGACGCCTACATCACCAGCATCGGTCTTCTCGGCGGCGGTCTGACTTTCAGCCGCGGCGAGCTCGTCGGGGCGAAGCTCTGCCTGCGGGAGACGCCCGAGGGCGAGATGAACATCAAGCAGGTCGTCAACCGCATCTCCGATCCCGACCGGCCCCGCAAGGGCAACTTCCGCCTGGCGTTTCGCGAGGCCTCGATCGCCGACATGGAACTCTGCCTCGAACGCAACCGACATCGCGATCCGCCGTTCGGCATCGACTTCGGGCACATGCACCTCTACGACATGACGGCCCGCATCGCCGACTTTACGCTCGACGGGCAGGCGATCTGTACCACCATCGATGACTTCGCGGCCCGCGAGCGCAGCGGCTTCGTCCTCGACCGCCTGGCGGGCCGCTTCTATCTGGTCAACGGCTGCCTCGGGTTCGAGGAGGTCGCGATCCGCACGCCTCGCTCGCACGTTTCGATTCCCTACATTTCGCTGGTCGGCGATTCGTGGGCCGACTACAAGGATTTCGTGGGCGAAGTGCAGATCGACGGGGCTTTGCGCAACTCCTCGGTTTCGACTGACGACATCGCCTACTTCTCGCCCGGACTGCGCGAGTGGCACACCTTGCTGAGCGAGATCAACGCCGATATCGACGGCACGGTCGCCGACTTCGCTGCTTCGATCCGCAGCCTGCGTCTCGGCGAGTCGACCTACCTTACGGCTACGGCCACGGTTCGGGGGCTGCCCGATATCCGGCGGACCGTTTTCGACCTGGATATTCCGCGGCTGACGACTTCGGCCCGCGATCTGGAGACGCTGGCCCGCGACATCGCGCGCCAGGAACTTCCCGACAACCTGACCCGGATGCTCTCCCGGGCCGGACGCCTTACGATGAACGCCCGTTTCCGCGGGTCGCTCTCGTCGTTCGACCTCCGGGCCGGCATCGCATCCGCCGTGGGCAACATCGCCGCCCGTATGGCTCTGTCGCCGCGCGGCGACGGGCTCAGCTCGTTGCAGGGAACCTTGTCGACGAACCGCTTCCGGCTGGGGCGCCTCATGGGACGCTCCGATCTGCTGGGCGACGCCACCTTGTCGGCGTCGATCGACGGAACGGTGGGGCAGGCCACGACCGACGCTCGGGTCGTGGGCGACGTCTCGCAGCTGGAATTCCGGGGTTACTCCTACGATTCGCTCCGGCTCGACGGGCGCCTGCGCAACCGTGGATTCGACGGTCTGGTTACGTCGCGCGATGCAGCCCTCGACTTCGACTTCGCCGGCGCCGTCGACTTCAACGACTCGATTCCGCATTACGATTTCACGCTCGATCTTCGGCGTGCCGATCTGGCTGCCCTGCACTTCAATCCGCGCGATTCGGTTTCGGTGCTTGCGGGGCGCGTCGACGCCAACGTCGGCGGCCGCTCGCTCGACGACCTGAACGGCGTGATCCGGCTCTCGGACGCTTCGTACCGCTACAACGACAAGGTGGTCGAAACCCGCAGCGCCGTGGTTACGGGCGAGAATTCGGCCCACAGCAAATACGTCGAACTGCGCTCGGACTTCGCCGACGTTACCTTCCGTTCGAAGACCAGCTACCGCACCGTCTTCCAGTATCTGCGCGAGAGCGCATGGAAATACTTGCCGCTGCTGAGCAAGGGGGCCCGCGACGTGCCGCAGGAGAGCGCCCGGACGGCCGTGGCCGACGACTACTCGTTGCTGTCGGTCTACATCCGCGATTTCAATCCTGTGGCCGACGCCGTGTCGTCGGGTCTGCAGATCGCCGACGGCTCGTCGCTGCAGCTGCTCTTCAATCCGGCCAGCGACAAACTTTCGCTCAAGGCCGATTCGGAATATATCGAGCGCAAGCGCCTGCTTGCGACCCGACTCAATATCAACGCTTCGAACCGCGGCGATTCGCTCACGGTCTATGCGTCGGCCGAAGACCTCTACGCCGGGGCGCTCCATCTGCCGCACTTCTCCGTTACGGGCGGCGCCCGGAAGAACCGCATGCAGCTCTCCGCCGGTTTCGAGGATACGGTGCGCCGCTTTTCGGGCTTGCTGAGCCTGCGGGCCGAGGCCGACGACCGGACTTCCGGCGGCCGCGTCGTCGATCTGCGCATCATGCCCTCGCACATCACGCGCGGCGATACGCGGTGGCAGATTTTCGCCAACAAGATCCAGATCGACACTTCGCGCGTGGTCATCGACCGTTTCTATGTGATGAACCGCGATCAGGATCTGCTGCTCGACGGAGTCGCGTCGCGCAGCCTGGACGATTCGGTAACCTTGAGATTGCGCAACTTCGACCTGGCACCCCTGTCGCAGATCGTCGAGCGCATGGGCTACCTGGTCGAAGGCCGCACCAACGGCGGTGCGACCCTAAAATCCGTACTGCGCGGCGGTGAATTCCGGGCCGACATCCTTTTCGACTCGCTGGAGGTCAACAACATTCCGGCACCGCCCCTGCGGCTTCTCTCCCGCTGGGATTTCGCCCGCAACCGGGCCGGGGTGATCGTCGCCGACCGCGAGAAGAGCGATACGCTCGTGCGCGGATATTTCGCTCCCGACAGGATGCGATATTACGCGCGGTTGAGCGTCGACAGCCTCGACATGGGACTGCTCGATCCGGTGTTGCAGGGCGTGATCTCCTCGACCGGGGGCGTCGCTGCAGCCGACCTCGTGCTGCAGGGCGAGCGCCGCAATGCCGACCT
>JAIDKM010000028.1 GCA_029051915.1 Alistipes sp.
GGCATTCAGGTAGCCTATTTCGTGCAGGCGTTCGGTGAGCTCCTCGCTGCTCTTCAGGACGCTGTCCACCTGCTCGCTCTGGGGATAGTGCGAAATGAAGTCGCCGATCGCCCGCAGGGCCTCTCCCGTCATCGTCTGGTCGCGCGAAGGGCCGGGCGAAAGATAGTAGAAACACATGGCGTACATGCCTTCGGCGTCTTCGATGAAAGCGCTGCGGCCGAATTTGCGACGAAAATCGTCCAGCAGCTGCGCCGCAGTGTCGTAGTCGCGGTTCTTGTACTTGCAGCGGGCATTGAAAAAGGAGATGGAGTCTTCGCGCGGCGTGCCGATGTAGTAGTGCTGCGCCCCTTCGAAGAGGGTCGATGCGCGCTGCCACTTCTCCTTGCCGTAATACTCCAGCGCTTTGGCATAGATCTGGTCGGGCTGTCCGCTTTTGAGCACGGCGTTCAAGCCGCTGCATCCGCTGAGAATGACCGCAATGGCCGCTGCGCAGAGGGCGTATGGAAGGATTTGCTTCATCGATGAATCTTTTACGGCGCTTTATCGCGCAAATTTACGCATAAATTAACGAAAAGCAAAAAAAATTATTGTCCCCTGCGGTTCCGCCGGGGTGCCTTACAATACGGGTGCGAGGAGCCGCAGCAGGTCGCCGGCGACCCGGCGGACTGCTGCCGGCCGCCACGTACTGCGGTCGATGCGTACGCAAAGGGCCCGGTCGGCATCGAACGTGGCGGCCATGCGACCCACCGTTTCGCGGTCGCGGATGAATACCGTTACTTCGAGGTTGGCGGTCAGACTGCGGTAATCCATGTTGGCCGTGCCGACCGATGCCACGGCGTCGTCGACGATCAGGATCTTGGCGTGGAGGAAGCCGTTTTCATAGCGGTAGAGTTCGACTCCGGCATCGAGCAGGTCGTCGATGTAGGAGTCGGCCGCCAGATCGGTGATGCGCGAATCGCTGCAAGTAGGGATCATCACTTCGACCCGTACGCCGCTTCGACCCGCCGTGCGCAGGGCGTCGAGCAGCAGCGTCGGCGGCAGGAAGTAGGGCGAGCAGATCCGCACCCGGCGTCGGGCCCGGACGATCAGCAGAGCGAACGCTTCGGCGATCGTGGTGCGCGAGGGCCCCTCCTCCGACCAGGACAGCTGAAGGGAGAGCGGTTCGCGGATCTTGTGGCGGGCGATCCGCGTTGCGGGATCGATCCGCTCTCCCCGGGCGGCGGCCCAGTCGGCCAGAAACAGGCGCTGCAGATCGGCCACGATGTCGCCTTCGAGCCGCAGGTGTTCGTCGCGCCATTTGCCCATGTTGTCGCCGTCGAGGTAGTATTTGGCTATGTTGATGCCGCCCAGGTAGGCGACTTTGCCGTCGACGACCACTATTTTGCGGTGGTTGCGGCGGGTGGCGCGGGGCGTGAACCACGGAAAGCGAAGCGGGGCGTAGGCTGCCGTCCGGACGCCGGCCCGGTGCATCCGGCGGAGCATGCGGCGGCTCAGCCGCCACGACCCCACGGCATCATAGATCAGCAGCACGTCGACTCCGGCGCGGGCTTTGCGGATCAGGATGTCGGCGATCGCGCGGCCGATGCGGTCGTCGCGGAAGATGTAGTATTCCAGGTGAATCGTCCGGGTAGCCCGTTGCAGCGAGGCGATCAGGGCCGAAAAGGCGTTGCTGCCGTCGTGCAGCTGTTCGAGACGATTGTATTGTGTGGGACGGGTGCCGCAGCCACGGAATACGACCCGACTCAGCGCATCGCCCGGCGGAACGGGTACCCCGTCCGGCACCGCAGGTCGTCGGTAGCCGGCCAACAGGTAAAGGAGCGTACCCACGACAGGCAGCAGCAGGACGATGGCCGCCCAGGTCGCCGCCGAGGAGGGTATGCGATGGCGGCGCGCGATGCCGGGCATCGCGCAGAGGCTCCACAATAGATGGACGGTCAGCAGGATGAGCATACCCGAGCATGGGGGCATACTCCGTGCCATGCCGTTTGAAAAAAGATTTGCTTTTTCAAATTTTACTTGTTACCTTTGCATTGCAACGCGATAGGGTTCTGGCCTTCCCGGCCGGGATTCTTGTTTTTTTACGTTTTCAGAGTTATGGCAAAGGAGATTATTTATCTGACGGCGGAGGGTTACAAAAAGCTCAAGGAGGAACTCGATCACATGCGTTCCGTCGAGCGTCCGGCCATTTCGGCGGCCATCGCCGAAGCGCGCGACAAGGGCGACCTGTCGGAGAATGCGGAGTACGATGCGGCCCGCGAGGCGCAGGGGCTGCTGGAGATGCGCATCGCCAAGATGGAAGACACGCTCTCGAATGCGCGTGTCATCGACGAGTCGAAGATCGACAAGAGCAAGGTGCAGATTCTGAGCAAGGTAACGTTGCTCAACCACAACACCGGCAAGCAGATGGTCTATACGATCGTCGCCGAGCACGAAGCCAATCTGCGCGAGGGCAAGCTGGCCATCGGCACTCCGATCGCCAAGGCGCTCCTCGGCCATAAGAAGGGCGACTGCGTGGAGGTGGAGGTTCCGGCCGGCACGATCCGCTTCGAGATCGTCGACATCAACATCTGATCCGAGCGTCCGGGGCCGTGCGGCTGCGGACGAATCCCTATTTTTCGGTATATCGACAGGGTCGTATGGTTCGACCCTGCTTTTTTTGTATCTTCGCGACCTGTTCATTTTATTTGCTGACCCCTATGAAGAACTTTCTCCTGACCCTGCTGTTTGCCGTGGCGCTGCTGACAAGCCGCGCGGCCGAGACGGAAGCTCCCGGAAAACATACCGACGCCAACCTGGTCGGACATGTCGTCGACAGCGAAACGCACGAACATCTGCCGTTCGTTACGGTCGCCGTGCAAGGCACGGTCTACGGCACCACGACCGATGCGTCGGGACACTACTTTCTGAAAAATCTGCCCGAGGGCGAATGTACGGTCGAGGTGCGGGCATTGGGCTACGCTACCTTGCAGAAGCAGGTCGTGCTGCGTTCCGGCGAGACCACGGAGCTCAATTTCGAGGTCTCGCCGAGCGGCATCTCGATGGACGAGGTAGTCGTTTCGGCCAGCCGCACGGCCACCTTGCGGCGCGAAGCACCGGCCTTGGTGAGCGTACTCAACGCCGATCTCTTCGAGAAAACCAACGCTGCGTCGCTGGCCGGAGCCCTGTCGTTCCAGCCCGGCGTGCGCGTCGAAGACGACTGCCAGAACTGCGGTTTCACGCAGGTGCGCATCAACGGACTCGACGGCCATTATTCGCAGATTCTCATCGACTCGCATCCTGTTTTCTCGGCCCTTACGGGCGTCTACGGACTGGAGCAGATCCCGGCCAACATGATCGAGCGGGTCGAGGTGCTGCGCGGCGGCGGCTCGGCGCTCTACGGGTCGTCGGCCATCGGCGGCACGATCAACATCATCACGCGCGAACCGTCCCGCAGCTCGGCACAGATGTCGCATACGATCACTTCGATCGGCTGCGGCGGTTCGTACGACAACAACACGATGCTCAATGCTTCCTATGTCGCGGGCAGCGGCCGGGCCGGACTCTGCGTCTTCGGACAGAACCGCCACCGCTCGGGCTACGACCACGACGGCGACGGCTTCACCGAGCTGCCCGTCATCCGTTCGCAGTCGGCCGGCATGCGGTCGTTCTTCCGCACGGGAGCTTACTCGCGCATCACGGCCCAGTACCACCATCTCGATGAATATCGGCGCGGCGGCGACCGGCTCGATCTGCCGCCCCACGAGGCGCTGGTCGCCGAGCAGACCGACCATTCGATCGACGGCGGAAGCCTTTCGTTCGACTTCTCGACGCCCGACCGCAGCGATCGCGTGAACGCCTATGCTTCGTTTCAGAATACGGCCCGCAAAAGCTACTACGGCTCGAAGCAGGATCCCGATGCCTACGGCACGACGCACGACATCACGGCGGCGGTCGGGGCACAATATATCCATGCTTTCAGTAAATTGTGGTTCATGCCTGCCGAGCTGACCCTCGGTGCGGAATACAGCTTCGACGACCTCTCCGACCGGTCGATTGGTTACAACATGACGACCGACCAGACCGTGCATATCGTCGGTGCCTACTTCCAGAACGAGTGGAAGACCAAAAAGTGGTCGTTCCTCGTCGGCGGACGTCTCGACAAGCACAACCTGGTCGACCATGCGATCTTCAGTCCGCGCGTCAACGTGCGCTTCAATCCCACGGAATCGGTCAACCTGCGGGCGAGCTACGCCGGGGGCTATCGCGCTCCGCAGGCGTTCGACGAGGACATGCACATCGCTGTGGTAGGCGGCGAGCGGGTGCGAATCCGGTTGGCCGACGGCTTGCGCGAGGAGCGTTCGCACAGCGTCAGTTTCTCGGCCGACCTCTACCATAACTTCGGCAGCGTGCAGACTAACCTGCTCATCGAGGGTTTCTATACTACGCTCGACCATGTTTTCGCGTTGCGCGACCTGCCCGATCCGGCAGAGGACGGCAGTACGGTTCGCGAACGTTACAACGGTTCGGGCGCCACGGTGGCGGGCATCAATGTCGAGGGCCGGGCGGTCTTTACCAGCTGGTTCGAGCTGCAGGCCGGCATGACGTGGCAGCGGAGCCGTTACAAGGAACTCGAATATTGGAGCGATGACGAGACCGTAGCGCCCGTGCGGCGGATGTTCCGCACGCCCGACTTCTACGGTTATTTCACGGCTCAGTTCCGGCCGTGGCGTACGCTGACCGTCGATCTGACGGGCAACTGCACGGGCGAGATGCTCGTGCAACACATGGCCGGGTCGGGTATCGACCGCGATACGGCCGTAACGACGCCCCGTTTTTGCGACATGAACGCCCGCATAAGCTACGACCTGCGAATCTATAAGGAGATCACCTTGCAGCTCTACGGCGGCGTGCAGAATCTTTTCAATGCCTACCAGAAGGATTTCGACCAGGGTGCCGACCGCGACTCGGGGTATGTCTACGGCCCCTCGCTTCCGCGCAGCTGGTTCGTGGGCGTGAAGCTGAACTTCTGACCCCACTCCACTGCCGGTTCAGGGCCGTAGAGGCCGCCGGCAGTTCCCTTTCTGTACAAGAAACCGCCCCGAGGAGTTCCCTCGGGGCGGTTTTCTTTCGCACAACGATTCTTAGAGCGCCTTGATCTCGTGGAGTACGTTGTTGGTCTTGCGCACGGCGTCAGCCGATTCGGCGAACTTCGCGGCCTCCTCTTTCGTGAGTTCGATCTTCACGATCTTCTCGATGCCCTTGCGACCGATGATCGCGGGTACGCCGATGCAGATGTCGCTCTGGCCGTATTCGCCCTCCAGATAGCACGAGCAGGGGATGAGCTTCTTCTGGTCGTGGAGAATCGCCTCGACCATCATCGATGCGGCAGCGCCGGGAGCATACCATGCCGAAGTGCCGATCAGCTTGGTCAGCGTGGCCCCGCCCACCATCGTGGACTGCACGGCTTCCTGCAGCTTCTTCTTCGAGGCGAACTGCGAGACGGGTACGCCGTTGACCGTCGCTTTCGAGAGCAGCGGCAGCATCGTCGTGTCGCCATGACCGCCGATCACCATGCCGTCGACGTTGTTGATGTTGGCGCCGGTGGCTTTGGCCAGGTAGCATTTGAAGCGCGACGAGTCGAGGGCGCCGCCCATGCCGATGATGCGGTTCTTGGGCAGGCCCGACGCCTTGAGCGCCAGGGAGGTCAGCGTGTCCATCGGGTTGGCCACCACGATGATGATGGCGCGCGGCGAATACTTCACGATCTGCTCGATGACGCCCTTCATGATGTTGGCGTTCGTGCCGATCAGTTCTTCGCGCGTCATGCCCGGTTTGCGGGGAATGCCCGACGTGATGACCACCACGTCCGAGTTGGCTGTTTTCTTGTAGTCGTTGGTCGCGCCGACAAGGCGGGTGTCGAAATCCATCAGCGTCGAGGTCCGGTACATGTCCAGCATCTTGCCCTCCGACAAGCCCTCCTTGATGTCGACGAGGACTACTTCGCTCGCCACTTCGCGGCAAGCCATCACATTCGCGCAGGTCGCGCCTACGGCGCCGGCACCTACAACGGTAACTTTAGACATAGCTATTTATTTAAGTTTGTTTTTCTGTCACGGTCTATCCGATCAGCTCGGCGTACTTTTCGGGGGTGAGCAGAGCGTCGAAATCGGCCGGGTCGGCTACTTTGACCTTCACGAGCCAGCCTTCGCCGTAGGCGTCCTTGTTGACGATCGACGGGTCGGCATCCACGGCCGGGTTGAACTCCACGATTTCGCCGCCTACGGGCAGGAATGCGTCGCTGACGGTCTTCACCGCTTCGATCGAGCCGAAGACTTCGCCGGCTGCGAGGGTCTCGCCCACGGTCGGTACGTCGACGAAAACGATGTCGCCCAGCTGGCTTTGCGCGAAGTCGGTGATGCCTACTACGGCCGTGTCGCCTTCGATGCGGCACCACTCGTGGTCGCTGGAGTATTTCAGATTGGCAGGTACGTTCATAACGTTTCTGTTTTTAGAGGTTTATTGTAATGCAAATATAGGTGTTATTTTTTTAACAGCAAATACCCGGCCCTGTTTTCGGTGGATATTTTCGGGTCGTTGGAAAGCCGACGGCCCCGCCGGCTATCGGCTTTTGTCGATCACGAACTCGATTTCCCCGAAAAGATATTCGGCGGGCGTGCCGTCGGCATGGCGCACCTGCAACTCGCCGGTGGGGCGGACGCCTTCGATCGTCGCCTCGATCTCGCCTCTACCGGGTATTCGAAAGACGTGCCGCTGTCCCAGCCGGTACATTTTCTCGCGGTACGATGCCTGCAATGATTCCCATTCGCCGCGTTCGAGTTGCCCGTAGCGGCGGTTGCAGCATTCGAGGAACGTGGCAAGCACTTTTTCACGGTCGAACGTGCGGCCGGCGAGCTGCGCCATCGATACCGGATTGGGTAGTGCCGGATCGAATGCGGTCTGGTTTACGTTGATGCCTATTCCGACGATCGACCGCGCCAGGGTCGGCCCCGAAAAGTTGTGCTCGATCAGCATGCCCACGATCTTGCGGTCGCCGGCATAGATGTCGTTCGTCCACTTGATTCGCGTCGGGATGCCGCACGTCTCGAACATATCGGTCAGCGCCAGTGCTACGGCTTCCGAGAGCAGAAATTGTTCGCCGACAGGCAGGAACCGAGGTTCGAGCACGAGCGAAAAGGTGAGGTTTTCGCCTTCGGGACTGTACCATACATGCCCCCGCTGGCCGCGGCCGGCCGTCTGCCGCTCGGCCCACACAGCGTCGCCATGCCGGTAGCGCGCATCGCGGGCTTCGTCGTTGGTCGAAGTGGTCGAGGCTATGCGGTAGATCATTCGAATATTCCCGTGTAGGTCGTGGGCGACAGCGCGCGGAGTTCGGTTTTCATGCTCTCGGCAACGTCGAGTTCTGCGATGAACGCCGCGATCGCCGCGGCCGTGATGCGGGTATTGGTGCGCGTAAGAGCCTTGAGCGCTTCGTAAGGTTTGGGATATCCCTCGCGGCGCAGGATGGTCTGAATGCCTTCGGCCACCACGGCCCAGTTCTGTTCCAGGTCGTCGTCGAGCGCTTCGCGGTTGAGGATCACCTTGTTCAGCCCCTTCATCAGCGATTGCAGCGCAATGATCGAGTGGGCCATCGGTACGCCTACGTTGCGCAGCACGGTCGAGTCGGTCAGGTCGCGCTGGAGCCGCGACACGGGCAGCTTGGCTGCCAGATGCTCGTAGATCGCACCGGCGATGCCCAGGTTGCCCTCGGCGTTCTCGAAGTCGATGGGATTGACTTTGTGGGGCATGGCGCTCGATCCGACTTCGCCGGCCTTGATCCGTTGCTTGAAATACTCCTCGGAGATATACATCCACATGTCGCGCGCCAGGTCGGTCAGAATCGTGCCGATCCGCTTAAGGTTGTCGAAGATCGCCGCCAGGTTGTCGTAGTGTTCGATCTGCGTGGTGTATTGCGAGCGGTCGCGCCCCAGCCGTTCATTCACGAGACGGTTGGCGAACGCTACCCAGTCGATCGAGGGATAGGCCGCATGGTGGGCGTTGAAGTTGCCCGTCGCACCTCCGAACTTCGCCGGCACGGGAATATTCCGAAGCATGGCGATCTGCTTGTCGAGCCGCTCGACGTAGACCCTCATCTCCTTGCCTAAGGTCGTCGGCGAGGCGGGCTGCCCATGCGTGCGTGCCAGCATCGGCACGGCGCGCCATTCGTCGGCGAAGGCGGCCAGCTTGTCGCGGACTTCCCCGACGGCCGGATAGTAGACGTCGGCCAGCGCCTCCTTGATCGACAAGGGAATCGATGTATTGTTGATGTCCTGCGACGTGAGTCCGAAGTGTACGAACTCCTTGCAGGCGCCCAGTCCCAGCGCATCCATCTTCTCCTTGATGATGTATTCGATCGCCTTGACATCGTGGTTGGTCGTGGCTTCGATCTCCTTCACCCGCTCGGCATCGGCCGGCGAAAAATCCAGATAGAGGGCCCGCAGTGCCGCGAATTTCGAGCGGTCGACATCGGCCAGCTGCGGCAGCGGCAGTTCGCACAGGGCGATAAAATATTCCACCTCCACAAGGATGCGGTAGCGGATCAGTGCCTGTTCGGAGAAATAGGCGGCCAGTTTTTCCGTTTTGTCGCGGTAGCGGCCGTCGACGGGTGAAATGGCGGTCAGGGGATTCAGCATGATGGGCTCGGTTTTGTTCATTCTGGCGTCAAATTTAAGACAATAAATTGAATTACGCATAATTTTCTTACCTTTGTGAAGTCTAAAATTTCGACCGGTATTTACCATGAGATTCTTTGCAGCGATCATCGAGGCTCTGGCCGCATTCGTGCAGCGCAATCCGCTGACCGTGCTCTTTTTCTTCGTGCTGGCTCTGGTCGCCCCGAGCCTGTTCAAGGGCATCGCGGCGTTTATTTTGTATGCGTTTATGGGTATCGTCTTGTTGTTCGTCTTGTTGGGACTGCTTTTTCGCTGGCGGATCTATCGCCTGCAGCGCGATATGGAGAAGCAGTTCGGCCGGGGCTTCCGACCCGACGGGGAACCCGCTGCCGGCCGGCGTCGCGAGGGCGACGTGAAGGTGCACCGTACCGCCGGTACGCCTGAGAAAAGGGTGTCGAGCGACGTGGGCGACTACGTCGATTTCGAGGAGACCGGAGAGAAAGAGTAGCTTGTGCCCGCGGTCGGAGAGAGCCGGCCGGGGAATGGATATAGATTATCAAGATTCGCGAATTTTATGTTCCGACTTTTCGCCACCATAGGCCGTTATTTCGTATTGATGGGCAAGGTCTTTTCCCGTCCGGAGAAGATGTCGATCTACCGGCGCCGGATCATCTACGAGATGGAGGCGCTCGGCGTCGATTCGATCGGCCTGACGGCCATCATTTCGGTCTTCATCGGTGCCGTCATCACCTTGCAGATGTGCATCAACCTCGAATCGCCTTTCATTCCGCGGTCGTTGGTGGGCTATGCCACACGCGAGACGATGATTCTGGAGTTTTCGTCGACGGTCGTGGCTTTGATTCTCGCCGGCAAGGTCGGGTCGAGCATCGCTTCCGAAATCGGCACCATGCGCATCACCGAGCAGATCGATGCCCTGGAGATCATGGGAGTCAATTCGGCTTCCTACCTGATCTTGCCCAAGATCGTCGCCGCGGTCTTCTTCTTCCCGTTTCTGACCATCCTCTCCATTCTGATCGGTATTTCGGGCGGCTGGGCCATCTCCTACCTCACAGGAATCATGCTTCCGGCCGATTATGTCGACGGGTTGTTGATGGATTTCAAGCCTTATTCGATCACTTATTCGCTCATCAAGATGGCGGTCTTCGCCTACCTGATCACCTCCGTTTCGGCTTTCTTCGGTTATTACGCCAAGGGCAATTCGCTCGAAGTCGGCGCCGCTTCGACGCGCGCCGTGGTCGTGGGTTCGGTGGTCATCATGATCTTCAACCTGATGCTTACGCAGATTCTGTTGATATGATACGCGCCGACCATATCGTCAAGTCGTTCGACGGCCGCACGGTGCTCAACGACATCTCCGTCGAGTTCGAGACGGGGAAGACCAATCTCATCATCGGCAAGAGCGGTTCGGGCAAGACCGTGCTGCTCAAAAGCCTCGTCGGCCTGCACGGGATCGATTCGGGTGCCGTCTGGTACGACGACGTCAACTTCACGGAGCTGGGCTTCCGCGACCGCAAGGCCATCCGCAAGGACATCGGCATGATCTTCCAGGGCGGGGCGTTGCTCGATTCGTCGTCGGTCGAGGAGAACGTCAAACTGCCGCTGGATCTCTTCACCGAGCAGTCCGAGGCCGAGAAGCTCGAACGGGTCAACTTCTGCCTCCAGCGCGTGCGGCTCGAAAACGCCAACCACCTTTATCCTGCCGAGTTGTCGGGCGGCATGATCAAGCGCGTGGCCATCGCCCGCGCCATCGTGCTCAACCCCAGGTATCTTTTTTGCGACGAACCCAACTCGGGACTCGATCCGCAGACTTCCATCGTCATCGACAACCTGATCCACGAAATCACGTGCGAGTACAACATCACCACGATCATCAACACCCACGACATGAACTCAGTCATGGAGATCGGCGAGAAGATTGTATACATCCACGAGGGGCATAAATGGTGGGAGGGTACCAAGGACGATATCCTGCAGGCCGACAACCCCGAGCTCAACGCCTTCGTCTTCGCTTCGGCGATGGCCAAGCGCGCCAAGGCGGCCGTGGCGAAATGATCGCTTCCTTCGTCCCGAAGCAGTACGATGCGCTGACAGGCCGTTTATTAAAAAAACTTATTTTTTTATTTGCGTAAAATATATAAAGTGTATACTTTTGCAC
>JAIDKM010000280.1 GCA_029051915.1 Alistipes sp.
CGTCGGCGGTCGACCGTCGAAACGCTCATCGGTAGGTGGCGAATGTCGGTTCGGTAACGTGCGCCCGTTACGACTACGCTGTCGATCGGGTGGGGACGTCCTTCGTCGGTGAGCATCGGCGTTTCGGCCGGCAGGGCGGCCCGCATCGGAAGAATCGGCAGCAGGGCTGCGATGAAAAGAAGTTTTTTCATGAATTATGAAGAATGAAGTTGCGTATCGGCTCCAGGCACTCTTCGGGGGTGCGGCAGTCGCTGCAAAGCGTCTCGACGGGACATCGGCCCGTGCCTGCCCGGTTGATGATCTGCGGCACTTCGAGCGCGCATTCGACCCGAATACCTCGGGCGGCGAACAGGGAGAGGGCCGGAGTGCTTGCCACGTCAGCGTACACTTCCCGGACACCGCCCAGAATCATCAGTGCTGCGGCCCCTTTTCCGACCACCTTGTCGGCTACGAATGCTCCCTCCAGCAGCTCCGGCTCTTCGTTCAGCAGCCGGTAGAGGTCTTTGACACCCTTTTGGTGGAATATGCGTACCTGCGCGCCGTTGCCGATCACGCACGAGCAGCCTTCGGCATGGAGCCGGTCGATAAGCTCCCGCCGCTGAGCGTCGTTCGGAAAATTGCGAACTTCCATAACTTTCAATATCCGAATTTGTCGGCAGCCCGGCGCATCGATCCGACGATCTCCACGCCGAACGGGCAGCGGCTCTCGCAGGCGCCGCAGGCCACGCATTCCGAAGCGTGGTGCGGCAATGCGCGGTAATGCTCGCGCACGGTCTCGGGAATCACACCGTTGTCGGGACAAAGGTTGCGGAACTTGTTGACCGATGCGATGTCGATTCCGACCGTGCAGGGCGCACAGTGGCCGCAGTACATGCAATGACCGTGCCAGGTGAATTTTTCCAATCCCGAAATGGCTGAAGCATAATCCTTTTCGGCATCCGATGCCGAGCACCATGCCGCGGCTGCCCGCATCTCCTGTTGCGAGCGACTGCCGATCATGACGGCCGCCACGCCGGGACGCGTCAGCGCATAGTCGATACATTGCACGGGCGTCAGCCCGCGGCCGAAAGGCGACCGTTCGTCGCTCAGCAGATCGCCGCCGCCGTAGACTTTCATCACGTCGATGCCTACGCCCTCGCGTTCGCAGAGCTCGTAGAGCCGTTCGCGGTCAGGGTCGATGTTGTGGAGCGCCTGCGCATAGCTTTCGTCGGCCCACAGTGCATCGACATCCTCGCCGGCCGGCTGAAGATCGTAGCAGGGGTTGATCGAGAACATCAATACGTCGATCAGTCCCGTTTCGACCGCCATGCGTGCCACGCGGGGATTGTGGCTGCTCAGACCGATATGCCGAATGCGCCCTTCGGCCTTGAGACGCCGGACGAAACGGATGATCTCGCCGTCGAAAACACGGTGGAAATCCTCCTCCTGATCGACATAGTGGATCATGCCGACGTCGATGTAGTCGGTTCCCAGCCGCGCAAGCAAGTCTTCGAATGCCGCTTCGGACTTCGCGACATCGCGTGTGCGCAAATATTGCCCGTTCTCCCAGACCGAGCAGACATGGCCCTGCACGACGAATCTTTCGCGCCGGCCGGCCAACGCATGCCCCAAGGCCGAGCGCAGCTCGGGATTCGAGGAGTAGAGGTCGATGAAATTGATGCCGAGCTCTTCGGCGAAATCTATTTCGGTGCGCAGTTCGTCGGGCGTCATGCCCATGAACCCCTCGCAGCCCAGTGCGATGGCGCTCACTTCAAGCCCGGTGCGGCCTAATGTGCGATACTTCATTTTTTGTCCAGGTCGATCAGCGTATATTCGCGGCTGCCGACTCCGAGGGCTGCGGCATGCTCGACAGTGTGGATGCCGTGGCGCGACTCCATCCGTTCGATCAGATGCACCTTGCCGGGGTCTTCCGAGGCGTAGACTTGATCGACGCACGCCTGATCCAGTGCTACGGGGTCGAGCGATGCGAAGATGCCGATGTCGCCCATCTGCGGTGCGGCGGGATGCGAATCGCAGTCGCAGTCGACCGAGAGATTATTCATTACGTTAATATAGAGAATGCGGTCGCCGCAATGGTCGGCTACGGCTTTGGCGGCTTCGGCCATCGATTCGAGGAATGCGTCCTGCTCGGGCAGGTTGTTCCACAAGTCGGTTTTGGCTTTGCCTGCGGTGTGGATCCACGCCTTGCCGGCCGACGAGGCGATGCCGATCGAAATATTCTTCAGTGCACCGCCGAAACCGCCCATCGCATGTCCCTTGAAGTGGGATAGTACGACCGTGAAATCATAGTCGGAGAAGTGCGAGCCGACGAAATCCTCCTTCAGGTGTGTACCGCCCACGACCGGAAGCGCGATTTCGCCGTCGGCATCCATGATGTCGACCGGAGCGATAGTCGTGAATCCGTGTGCCTCGGCCGCTTTCAGATGGTCGGCCGTCGCTGCACGACCACCGCCGTAAGCTGTATTGCACTCGACGATGGTGCCGCCGATCTTCTTCACCAAGTCGCCGATCAGCGCCGGTTTCAGATAGTGGTTGCCGCCCGGTTCGCCCGTCGAAATCTTTACGGCGACTTTGCCTTCGGCCTTGCGGCCCAGCGCTTCGTAAACGGCATCGAGTCCGGCCGGAGAGATGTCATGCGTCATGTAGACGACCGGCTTTTCAGGTTCGGAAGCCGTTGCGGTGCGGGTGTTGCGTCCGCCGCAGCCTGCGGCAAGCGCAAGCAGCAGGAGCGTAGCTGAGATTCGAAGATTTTTCATAGCTATGTAATTTAAGAGGTTTTACTTGTTGCAAAGATATGACTTTCAGCGAACGAAACTGCAGCGATCCGCGCATAAACCGTAAAATGGGTAACAGATTCCGGAATCCGTATCTGTCTGCCGGATATGTGCGTACTATTTTTGCATTCGAAAAACGATCCGATAACCATGAAACACTTTGCATTGCTATTCTGCCTGCTCCCTCTGGAGCCGCTTGCCGCATCGTCGGCCGATTATCTGACTCCGCGGCAGCAACACATCGCCGTAATCGCCGCCCTTGCAGCCAAAGGCGACATGGAGAATCTGAAATCCGCTCTGCATCGGGGGCTCGACGATCGACTTGCCGTCAGCGAGATGAAGGAAGTGCTGGTGCAGCTCTATGCGTACTGCGGTTTTCCCCGCAGCTTGAATGCACTCGGAGCGTTCTGGCCCGTCGTGGAGGAACGAAAGGCGCGCGGTAGTGAGGACGCGCCGGGCCGGGATCCCGAGCCGCTGCCCGCGGAGGTTCAGGCATGGGAAGCAGGCCGGAAAGTGCAGACCGAGTTGGTCGGTCGACCGGTCGAGGGCGGAGTGTTCGACTTCGCACCCGTTATCAACGATTATTTGCGGGCCCATCTTTTTGGCGATATTTTCGCCCGCAACAACCTCGACTACCCGAGCCGCGAACTGGCGACCGTGGGTGCGCTCTCGTCGATCGAGGGATTGGAATCGCAGCTCGCTTCGCACCTGGCCGTCAGTTTGAACGTCGGATTGACAGCATCGCAGCTGCGGTATTTGGCAACGATATTGAAAGAACGGGTAGGCGAAACGGAAGGAGAACGGACAGCCCAGGTTCTGGAGAAAGCGTTGCAGGCCCGTTGACAAGCCTGCTTTCTTCGAAAAGATATCGGCAGCCTGTACTGGCTGCCGATTTTCATTCGATTATCAACTCTTCGATCCGAAGTTTGGGGACGTAATGCGTGCCGTTTTTCCGGTAGTAGGCTCGGCTTTCCGTATCGCCGATTTTCGTCAGTTCGATTTTTTCGATTCCCCGACCGATCGCAAGGATCAGCAGAGGTTTGAGTGTCAGCCCCAGTGCTTGCCGGATTTTCTCCCGGTCGAAAGCATCGATGCAGATACCGTTCAATCCCAGCTCGACAGCTTTCAGCAGCATACTTTGTGCCGAAATGCCGAGATCGATGTCGACATGGCGACTCTCTTCGGTCGCAGAACATATTACGATGAAGGCATTCGGCTCCGTACCGGGACGAGGCAGATGCAATTCGGGCAATGCTCCGCCCAGTCGGATGTGGGGCAGTACGGAGGATGCCTCGTCAGCCAGCACAGGCCGGAAGCGCAATACCTGCTGATTGCGCGCCGAAGGAATGCAGACGTTGACTCCGATGATGCGGCGGAGCTGGTCTTCGCGTACGATGAAGCCGGCGTCATAGCCGCGGTGGCTGCGGTTTTTCAGCAGAAGCCGTTCCAGCGACATCGTCGGCCGGCGGTTGTCGCGATTCTCCCGTCGTGCGAAGTATTCTTCCATTTTTCGGCCTAAATAGTTGTCTGCCATGTTCGGTTTTCGGTTATAGAGGACTATACAGAAAAATAAAGGCTTTGAAATAACATATTTCAAAGCCTTTATTTTGGCGGTGCGTAGGGGACTCGAACCCCTGACCCCGTGCGTGACAGGCACGTATTCTAACCAGCTGAACTAACGCACCGT
>JAIDKM010000281.1 GCA_029051915.1 Alistipes sp.
GGATACGGCGGCATCTGGGGCGGTGCTCCGGCATCCTTCCACCACAACATCCTCGCACATCATGACTCCCGAAACCCGCGTCTGGACAGTCCTGAGCAGTACGGCGACGGCCCGACGCCCGGAGCAACAGCAAAGGCCAAAGGCATCAACCGCACAGACCGCAAGCTGGACTTCCGCAACAACGTGGTTTACAATTTCTGCAACTACCCCGCTTACGGCGGCGTGGATATCACGATGAACTTCGTGGGCAACTACTATAAGTGGGGTCCCGCGTCGGTATACGGATGCGGCCCGAGCTACAAATACAGCAGCAGTACGGGGCTGAATACCGAAAACGCCAACAAAGCCTGCCACCGAGATTATTTCTGTTCGGCCGACACCTATTATGACAACAATGGCGTCAGCGACACTTCTGAGGGATGCGTTATCGGCAATCCTAAAATCTACACCAACGGCAACAGCAATGTCCTCGACTCCTCGCTGTCGCCGAGCTTCGATTCGCGAAACGCAACGAACAACAATCAAAACGGGTTCATTGCAGGTACGACGAGCGGCTCGAAAGGAAGCTGTCCGTGGGATCCGGTTTGGAATACAACCAACTATCCGATCGTTACTATCCCCGACGGAAAGCCCTGCAGCGTAACGACCCACACAGCTAACGAAGCATTCAATGTATTGGTTCAATATTGCGGCGCCTCGCTCCGACAGGACGAAGCCGACAAACGCGTATTGCAGGATGTCCTGAATGGGACGGGAACTTCGGGTGAAAACACGACGACAACCAACGCCAAAGGAATGAAAAGAAGCTGGTACGGCATCATCGACTCGCAGAACGACAAAGGCGGCTATCCGACGCTGACGGCGACCCCGGAGGAGATCGCCCGGGCAGCGACCGACACCGACAAAGACGGTATTCCGGACTACTATGAAGACTTGTTCGGCCTGGACAGCGACGATGCGTCCGACGCCAAAGAAAAGACCCTCGATCCGCAGGGACTCTACACCAACCTGGAGATCTACCTCCATTATCTGGTGAAAGACATCACGAAGGCGCAGACCGCGACGGGAACCTACGCCGAAATCAAGTAAGAATCGAATCCGGCACCGCGAAACGGCGAGAAAAAAACTCCCGTTTCGCGGTGCTGCGATTTATTCTCCGACGGATCGAAATCCATACTCTTTAAAAACGAAACGGATACGCCTGCCATCGTTCGGACAGGCGGAAGGGGTTGCGACGACGCAGCAAAGGCAGGCTGACAAATTTTACCATATAATTGATAAAATTTACCTGCCGCGCGGAAGCATTATCCTTAATTTCGTTTATCTAAAACACGAAAATTTTTAAAATTTTTCCAAAACCCTAACTAAAAACTTCTAACTATGACAGAGAAATTCAACTCTTTCACCAAAACGGCGACGTTACGTCTGGCGCTCGTTTTGGCGTTCGTTTCTTTGGCGGTGGGAAGCGCTTCGGCCCAAAGCCGAGTGGTATCCGGTACCGTCAAGGATTCAATGGGGCCCGTGCTGGCCGCTTCGGTCGTGGTGGAAGGAACGACTATCGGTGTGAGCACCGACATGAACGGCAAGTTCAAAATAGACGTTCCTGCATCGGCCAAGCAGCTCCGGGTGAGCTTCATCGGTTACGATGACGCTTACGTCAAACTGAACCCCTCGCAGACCGACTACGATATTACGCTCAACGAAAGTTCGAACCAGCTGGACGATGTGGTCGTCGTAGGTTATGCTACCGTAAAACGTCGCGACGTAGTAGGTTCGGTATCGTCGATCGGCAACGAAGCGCTGACCCAGATGCCGGTAGCCTCGGTGAGCGAAGCCATGGCGGGCCGCATGGCCGGTGTGCAGGTAACCGCCACCGAAGGCGATCCCGATGCCGACGTGAAGATCCGCGTGCGCGGTACGGGCTCCATCACGCAGGACAGCTCGCCGCTCTACATCGTAGACGGATTCCCGGTGGAGAGCATCTCCGATATTCCGGCCTCGGACATCCAGTCGATCGACGTCCTGAAGGATGCCTTCTCGACGGCGATCTACGGTTCGCGCGGTGCCAACGGTGTAATCATCGTAACGACCAAGAGCGGCGAAGCGGGCCGCATCACGGTGAACTACAACATCTACGGCGGTGTGAAGAACATGGCCAACAAGGATGCTCTGGTTCCCCAGAACGTCTACGACTTCGTGCGCACGCAGTATGAATATTCGATGCTGAAAGGCAATACCAGCAGCTACTACACCCCCAACTACGGCGTGTGGGAAGACATGGATCTCTACCGCAACATGCAGGGCAACGACTGGGTAGAGCAGGTATTCGGCCGCACGGGTACGGTGTTCGATCACAACCTCTCGGTATCGGGC
>JAIDKM010000282.1 GCA_029051915.1 Alistipes sp.
CATCAGAATAAGTTGCAACAGACTGATCCGGACACCCGAAACCAGCGCCGAGAACCAAAGGCCCACCGGCACGAAATAGAATACGAGCCAAACGGCGAACAGGCTCACGAAGACGATCAGAGCGATCATTCCTGCTTGAAAATCCATACCTGACACTTATTTTTAGTCGATTGTTTTGACGATGACACTGAAATTCTCGAATCCCACGACCTCCACTTCCCGCCGGGGATCGACGTAGGAGTCCAGCGACTTGGCTTCGTAGATGCGGCCGCCGATCTCGACCTTGCCCATCGGCGAGAGGCGCGAGAGGGTGGTGCCGCGGTCGCCCGCGCGGAGTTCTTCTTCGGGCCGGGGCATCGACGAGGAGCGGATCTCCTGCCGGAGCGACAGGCGCTGCCAGGTCTTGGCACGCAGCGAGACGACCGTAACCGCAAGCGAAAGCAGCACCACGGCCGCAACGACGAGCGCACCTGTCAGCGGCCCGTAACCGCTGAATGCAAGGTAGATCGCGCTTCCGTAGCACACCAGCGAGAGGATCGCGCCGACCGAAACGCCGGGCAGGAAAACCAGCTCGGCAAGCAGAAAGAAGACGCCGAGCAGCACAAGAATCACGATATAGCACATACTCATACGAAACAATGCTTAGCGTGATAAAGATAGTGATTTTTTTCGATTATTCGGAAATTTCGACGATTTTTATCTCCAGTTCGGGATCGGCCCGGCGGATGGCATTCTCCACCTGTTCGGCCAGCATCCGGTCGTCGAACACTCCGACGGTGAACTTCTGCCCGGCGCGCGAGATTCCGGCACCCTGCGCCGTGGCGGCGATGGCCTCGCGCACCTCCTCGGAGAGGGCTTCCGACGTGGCGATCTCAATGCGGAAAGCCCCTTGATCCGGATCGCCGTCGACCGTAACGTTGCGATAAACGCCGTCGCGCCACACGACGACTTCGGGGCGGGCGAATCCGCGTTTCTTCAGCCGGGCCTGCGCTTCCTCGGCCTCGGCGCGCGTCGCGAAGCCTCCGGCATAGTAGCACCAGCGGCCCTGTTCGTTCACCCGGTAAAACAGAGGATAGGCTCCGTGGAAGACCGAGGGAGGGCGTTTGGTGCTGAAGGTTCCGAGCAGCACGCGGTAGATCGTGCCGCGGGCATAGATCCGGCACTCGGGAATCGGATGTTGGGCCGTGTATTTGGGCGTGCTCGAAAAGGCTACGCTGTCGTATTCAAGAAAATAGCGCTCCTCCAGTTCCTGTCGGGGCAGCCGGTAGTCGACCGCGGCGAGCTGCACGGCGACGCTGCGCAGCGAATCGGCCGCCTGCGAGAATCCCAGCAGCGCGGCGACCGAGGTCTCGTAGTCGACCATCGCCTGCCGCCGCAGCATGTAGTCGACGATCTCGTCCGACGCGGTCGTGCCGGCGAGCTCCGCGAACGAGCGGGCGACTTCGGCCGCACTCTTCTCCTGGAGGGTCAGCAGCTCCTCTTCGCCCAGCTTGTCCAGCAGGTAGTCGTAGGCGAAACTTTTGTTGTCGTAGATGAAATTCCACACGACGGAGAGCGAATCGGCCAGCACGTCGTTCAGGCTTGCAAGCGCAGCATAGCTCTCGAAAAGCGGCACGGCCTCCTCCTCGGTCGCCGCCGCCCGGTAGGCACCGGCCAGGCGGCCGAGCTCGGCATGGTTGGCACGGTAGCGCCGCATATACTCTGCCGCCTGCGGCTCCAGATGCTGCGCCTGCTGCAGGGCAGCATAGTCCGCCGCCGGCAGCCGGTCGCGGAAATAGCGGTTGGCCAGCAGGTAGCGTTTCTTCTGCGACTCGGGAATTCCCGGATCGGCCGCCGCGTCGAAAGCCGACTCGGGCTCGGCGGCATTCAGGTTGGCGAGCACCCAGTTCTGCTCGATGGTATTGATCTTGTCGATCAGGCGGCCTTTGGCCGTGCGGATCTCGAAAATGCGGTTCTCCAGCTCCAGAATCTCGTCGGCGAGCGCGCGTCCTTCGGCCGGGTTCTCGCGCAGCTGCCGCCGCATGCTCTCCACGGCCCGGACTACCGAGTCCTCGCGCTCCTGCAGCCGGGCGTCCTCCTCCAGCAGCGACATATACTCTTCGTTGCTCTCCAGCCCGGCGATCCGGGCCTCGACCGAGGGCTGCCGGGCATACGATCCCGCCGCACCGAACAACACCGCACCCGCAAGGAGGCAAATCACGCGAATCATCTTGGTCATCTCCACCATTTGATAAAAAAGAGCTGAATAAGTCCGAATATCTCCAGACGCCCGAAGAGCATCAGCAGCGAATCGAAAAGTTTGAGCATGCCGGGCAGTTCCGCATAGGTGTTCATCGAGCCGACCTGCCCGAATCCCGGCCCGACGTTGCCCAGCATGGCCACCGATCCGGTGAAAGCGGTCGTCAGATCGGCGCCGCAGAGAGCCGCAAAGACCGTTCCGGCCAGGATGAGCATGAAGTAGGCGACGATGAAGGTCATCACCGTATGCAGGAATTCGTTCTCCTGCACCACACCGTCGAGCCGGATGCGGATCACGGCGTTGGGGTGCTGCTGCTGACGCAGCCGCGACTGCATCATCTTCCCGGCCAGCACGAGACGGTTGATCTTGATGCCGCCCGACGTGGAGCCCGCCGAGGCGCAGACGAACGACCCGAAGATCAGCAGCACGACCGCCAGCGGCGTCCACAGGTTGGTATCGGCCGTGGCGAATCCGGTGGTCGTAACGAGCGAGACGAACTGGAAGAGCCCGTAGCGGAACGACATCGAGAGCGTGGGGTAGAGCCCCGCCGCGAAGAGGCTGATCGCGATGACGGCACCGCCGACGAGCAGCATGCCCAGATACC